>NZ_KZ454882.1:0-144292 GCF_002792415.1 Marinomonas sp. BSi20584 | reverse complement strand
AAGCCGAGTGGGAGTCAGGACGCTGGCAAGGAGAGCTACTAGCCAGCTGATGTTTATTAAAATCTATCAGGCTTGCCGTTGCCATATCTTTTTGTCTTGCCATGTTCAGCAGCTTTCTGTGCCTGCTTCTCTCGCACGCGTTCGGCGTCTTCCATACTTAACTCTGCAGGTTCTCGTGGTGTCTGGCCTTCTGGAATAATCCGCTTTCTAGGTGGCAATTCAAATTGCTCAGATGACACTCGAGGCAGGTTTTTAAATTTATAAAGGTAGAAAATTTCAACTTTTTCCCGTGCCCACTCGGTTTTCTTGAGGAATTTAACACTGGATTCAATGCTTGGGTTAGTCTTGAAGCAGTTGATGTTTAGATAGGCGTAAAGAATCTCAAAACCATAGTGATCAACTATCTGGGTGAGCAGTTCTTGTAACCCCAGACCGTGTAGAGGATTGTTTGTGTAGTTGATCTCGTCGTTCATAAAAGTGTCCGGTAATAAGTCGAAAAGTTTAAAAGGTTAAGAATGTGCCATCATACCTGTGACGGCTTAGACAATATAGTAAAGCCTAGTTTCAGCCGCTGTTCAAATGCGCTATATATTATAATTTTGATGAGCCCCACTGATGGGTTTAGAGTAAACGAGATCTCATGAGATAGCAGTTAACATCGGCTGATATCATGTGTTCAGTTATTAATAGGTGGAAGTCAATGGCTCACATGCATAAGCAATATCCTCAATTACTTTTAACAGCAAGCGAAATGGGTATGGCGGATAAATCCGCTGTGGTGGCTGGCGTACCCGCTATGGATCTGATGGCCGCAGCTGGAAAAGCGGTAGCCGATGCTGTGCTGGAACTCTGGTCTACATGTTCGGTATTAGTGCTTTGTGGGCCGGGAAATAATGGCGGCGATGGATTTGTTGTCGCCAAGCTTTTGCAAGCTGCTGGCTGGCCTGTGCGGTTAGCATTTATGGGTTCGGTAGAAAAATTATCACCAGAAGCTGCGTATTTTTTTCATGCTTGGCAAGGTGAAGTTGAAGAGTATTCGGTCGATTTATTAGATCAAACAGATCTGGTCATCGACGCCATGTTTGGTGCGGGTTTGACTCGTTCTTTAGAAGGCAAAGCTCGCGACATGGTTGATGCCATGATTGAGCGTGATATACCAATTTGTGCGGTAGATGTCCCCAGTGGTGTTGATGGCACCACGGGCGCTGCGCTTGGCAAGGTTGCTCCAGCAGAGTTAACTGTGACTTTCTTTCGTAAAAAGCCCGGTCATTTATTGTTTCCCGGTCGAGGTTTATGCGGTGAAGTTGTCGTTGCTGATATCGGTATTCCTGTAACGGTGCTGGACGAGCTAAATCTTCAAACATGGGAAAATAGCCCAGAGCTTTGGTGTCGAGATTATCCTTGGCCGCGATTGGATGGACACAAGTTTCATCGTGGCCATGCGGTGGTGTTTGGTGGTGAAAGCATCACTGGTGCGAGTCGTTTAACCGCTCGTGGTGCTATGCGAATCGGCGCTGGTTTAGTCACGTTAGCAGCACCAATTAAAGCGTGGGCTGTGTATGCGACGGCATTGACTGGTGTGATGGTGGCTAAGTTAGAACAGAGCCAAGAGGCGGAAGATTTTGAAGAGTTGTTATTAGACCCACGTCATAATGCCATTGCAGTTGGGCCGGGGGCTGGTTTGGCTGGCTTCGAAAGCATTCGTACACGCAAAATTGTCATGGCGGCGCTTTTTACCGGTCGTGCGACTGTGTTGGATGCCGATGCACTCAGTGCTTTTACCAATGACCCACAAACGCTTTTTGATGCCATTAATGGTCCTTGTGTGATGACACCCCATGAAGGGGAGTTTGCTCGGTTATTTCCTAAGATTAATAAAAGCCCTGAAATTAATAACAGCTTTGCAGACGACAAATTAACGCGTGCTCGACTTGCCGCCAAACAAAGTGGTGCGGTCGTGGTATTAAAAGGTGCGGATACAGTGATCGCCTCTCCTGATGGCCGAGCGATTATCAATTCAAACGCGCCAGCGTATCTTGCCACGGGTGGATCCGGGGATGTATTGGCTGGGTTTATCGCAGGATTATTGGCTCAGGGTATGTCGCCATTTGATGCGGCTTCCGCAGCGGTATGGTTGCATGGTGAGGTGGGTAATGATGTTGGCATTGGCTTAATCGCCGAAGATTTACCAGAACATCTTCCCAAGGTGCTCTCGGTTTTTCAGAAACACTATCTTGGACATTTTAAAAATAATTAAATACAACAGATATTGTTTTAGTTTTGTTGAGCACGTCTTAGTGTCCGTTTTGGAATATACAGAGTGAATGCTCTCTAGCGACAAAATGTCCATCGAGCCGATTTACAATAGTTAACAAGAAGTGACAATAAAGTGGTAAAAAATATTGAAAAAATAAGGATATTTTTAAGAGGCTTAGGCTAATCTGTGTGAATCTCAAACATTACACAAGGTTGGTTTATGAACCGTATTTACCGCGTTATCTGGAATTCGTCGATAGGTGTTTGGCAGGCTGTGAGTGAAATCGGCAAAAGTGCTGGGAAAAAGAAAAATCACGGTCGTCGCCATCGAACTCGATTAAGCCTGATAGCAGGTAGCGTATTTATAGTCAGTGCCCAAGCTTATGCTGATGCATTGCCTACTAATGGTACGGTAAGTTTAGGCTCAGGTAGTATTTCTCAACCAAATGGAAAAACGCTTAATATCACTCAAAATACCAACAAAATGGCCATTGATTGGCAGTCGTTTAGTGTAGGTAAAGACAGTGTTGTTAACTTTATCCAACCTTCATCCTCATCTGTTGCGTTAAACCGTGTCACTGGATCTGATGTTTCGAGTATACAAGGTGCCATTAACGCAAATGGTCAAGTTTTCCTTATAAACCCTAACGGTATCTTATTTGGTACGACAGCACAGGTTAACGTCGGCGGTCTGATTGCTTCCACAAGAGACCTAACGAATGAAAATTTCAGTGCTGACAATTTTATTTTTGAAGGCAGCAACGGCAATGCGGTTATTAACCGCGGCAGTCTAGTCGCAACCGACGGTGGTTACATCGTGATGATTGCGGCAAAAGTTCAAAATATGGGAGATATCGTTGCTAATCAAGGCAGCGTGCAGCTTGCCGCAGGTGATTCTGTATTGGTCAACTTAGGTGGCACGGTAAGTATTGAAGTTAAGCAAGGTGCCATTGATGCGTTGATTTTAAATGGTGGCGCCATAAAAGCCGACGGCGGTCATATTTTGTTTACCGCAAAAGCGGCTGGAGACCTTGCTGCGAGTGTTGTTAATAATACTGGTATTGTCGAAGCCACAAGCTTGGTGTCTCAAGGCGGCGAAATCGTCTTTATGGGCGATGACATTACCAACAGCGGTACAATAGTCGCTGACGGTGCAACAGGCGGTGGAGAAATCCTAATCGGTGGGGATTGGCAGGGTGAAAATGCTGAACAGTATCCACATGCGACTAAAGTGACTTTGACTGAAACCAGCCAAATTTCAGCCAGCGTTACGACACAGGGCGACGGCGGTAAAGTTGTTGTTTGGTCAGACATAAAGAATGCTGACAGTGTGACCAAAGTGGCTGGTAACATCCGTGCGAAAGGTCTAGGTGAAAATGCAAATGGTGGCAAGGTCGAGACCTCAGGTCATGTGCTAAATGTTGCAAAAGGCACCACAGTAGAAGCGGCAGAATGGTTGCTTGATCCAACGAACATTACTATTAGCGCAGGCAGTGATGGTAGTTTGACGAGTGGCGAAACCCAAAGTGACATTGGGACAGAAACAATCGAGACAGCGTTAAATGCAGGTACCAATGTTACGGTTCAGACAGATTCAGAAGTGGCTGGTGAGGGGGATATCACCCTTGCTGCGAATATTTTGAAATCATCGGGAGCAGATGCAACACTCACCTTAACCGCTGCAAATAATATTGTTATTAATGAAAACGTGTCTATTACCTCGACAACTGGGGCACTGAACACCGTGCTTCGTGCAGACAACGACAGTAACAGTTCAGGTAGTGTCAGCATGGGCGCTGGGTCTTCGATTGACACCAATGGTGGTGATGTTTGGATTGGTGGTGCAACAGACACGAGTCCTGCTGCAAGTGTGACAACACAAGCTATCTCTGCCGCAGCGGGTAGCGTTAAAATTTTATCCACGGGGGATATTAGTTTAGGGAGCATTACATCGACAGGTGCGGTGGAACTGTCTTCTTCTGGCACGGTAACTCAAACCGGCGCTATGACCGGCGGTCAAAATGTAAATCTACTTGGCACAGGGGGAACATACACCCTAACTAATACATCTAACGCGATTGGCTCCCTTGCCGCAGATACTGGTAGCTTGAATGTTACCAATAACCAAGATTTTTCCCTCGGGTCTATCGTCACCACAGGCGATGTTGAACTGTCTTCCACTGGTACGGTGACTCAAACGGGTGCTATTACCGGAGGGCAAGCTCTAAACCTACAAGGTTCAGGTACATATACTCTAACCAATGCTGGCAATGAGATTGCTTCGTTGGCCGCTAATACCGGCACTTTAAGCGTTACCAACAATCATGATTTTTCTCTTGGGACGATTGCCACGACAGGGACAGTTGAACTTTCTTCAACAGGTACTGTGACGCAAGACAGTGTTATTTTAGGGGGGCAAGCTTTAAGCTTGCTTGGCACAGAGGGAACATACATTCTTACCAACGCTAACAATCAGATTGGCACGCTTACGGCTAATACTGGCAGTGTTGAGTTAGTGAATGGCTCTGCACAAACTACCGGCGCTATTAGCACAACTGGGGCGTTAAGCCTGACTTCAGGTTCGTTATCTATTAATGAAAATATCTCCGCTGGTGCAGGTAGTATCACATTCAATACCGACGCTTTGACCGTAGCGAGTGACAAAAAGGTTTCTGGGTCTGGTGCTGTAAAAGTAGCGGCGAAAACAGCCACGACAACAATTGGCGTTAGCGGCGGTTCTGGGGCTTTACAAGTCTCTACGGCGGATTTTGCCGATGGTTTCTCTGGCATTACCATTGGCGGTGAGAGTCAATCTGGCAACATTGAGGTTGGTGCAGTTGCATTGAGCGATGCATTGACACTGCAAACTTCTGGTACTGTCACGCAAACAGGTGCCATCACTGGCAATCAAGATTTAACGTTAGTTGGCGGTGGGGCCCACACGTTAAATAACGCGAGCAATGCCGTAGGCAAGCTAACAGCAACCAGCAGCACATTGAACTTCCACGGTACAGAATTTACTTTAGGAAATATTGCTACCACAGGTGCTATTCAGCTATCCAGTACAGGTACCGTAACACAAGCAAGTGATACGGCCATCACAGGAGATCAAGCGCTAAGTTTGTTTGGTGTAAATGGTGCGTATACCCTAAATAACACGGGCAATGAAATCGCTTCGTTGGCTGCCAATACAGGCAGTCTAAGTGTTACCAACAACCATAATTTCTCTCTTGGATCTATTATCACCACAGGCGATGTTGAGCTGTCTTCCACTGGTGAAGTAACGCAAACAGGAGCTATTACTGGCGGGCAAAATGTAAACCTACTTGGCACTGGGGGAACATACACCTTAAATAATACGGGCAATGAGATTGCTTCATTAGCTGCCAATACTGGTAGCTTAAGTGTTACCAATAATCATGATTTTACCCTTGGGTCTATCGTCACAACAGGCGATATTGAACTGTCTTCCACTGGTGCAGTTACGCAAACTGACGCCATTACAGGAGGGCAAGCTCTAAACCTACAAGGTTCAGGAACATTTACTCTAACTAACGTTGGCAATGAAATTGCCTCGTTGGCCGCCAATACTGGTAGCTTAAGCATTACCAATAACCAAGGTTTCTCCCTTGGATCCATTGAAACAACCGGTGCAGTTGAACTGTCTTCTAAAGGCACTGTTACGCAAGCTACTGATACCGCCATTACGGGTGATCAGGCGCTAAACTTATTGGGTACAGGCACATACACTTTAACCAACGAGAACAATGCGATTGGCACTCTTACTGCAGACACGGGCAGTGTGGAGTTGGTAAATAGTTCAGCCCAAACCACTGGCGCAATTACCACAACAGGCGCATTGAACCTGACTTCTGATGCCTTAACCATCAATGAAAACATTGTCACTGGTACGGGTAATATCACATTCAAAACCGACGCTCTAACGGTTGCGAGTGGCAAGACGGTTGCTGGAGAGGGAGCTTTACAGATAGCCGCCAAAACAGCCACCACAACGATTGGTGTTAATGGCGGTTCTGGGGCTTTACAAATCTCTACGGCTGATTTTGCCGATGGTTTCTCAGCTATAACCATAGGCAGTGCCGATCATACTGGTGGCATTGAAATTGGCGCAGATACAACACTGAAAGATGCAACAACGCTTCAAACGGGCGGTACTTTATCGGTTAACAATAATGTAGATGCTGATGTAAACAACCTGACCCTAAAAGTAGGTAAGCTTTCTATCGCAGATGGTACAACCATTTCTGGTACTGGGGTGTTGACGGTTGCTTCTGAGACAGACAGTGAAGCGATTGACATTGGTGGAGCAAGTGATCAATTAAACGCAGCGGATTTTGGCAGCAAGATTGTCAGTGATTTCTCTGACATTGTCATTGGTGGCGTGGATCAAACTGGCGATATTAATATTGCAGAAGATTCTACCTTGGCCGCTTCAGTCACACTACAAACTGGCGGCATTTTGTCAGTAAGCAATAATTTAGCGGCTGGTACGAATAATCTGACGTTAAAAGTGGGCGATCTTTCGGTAGAAGATGGCAAAGCTATTTCTGGTACCGGTGTACTTACCGTTGCTTCTAATACTGATAGCAAAACCATTGGTATCGGTGGTGCAGACGGAGACCTGCAACTGACAGCGGACAATTTGAATACGGATTTTGCCGATGGTTTCTCGGAGGTTGTGATAGGTAGTGCGAGCCAATCAGGCAACATTACTCTTGCTGCTATTGGTCTAGACAATGCATTAACATTACAAACTTCCGGCTCAGTCACCCAAACGGGTGCCATTACAGGTGAGCAAGATTTAAATTTACTTGGCGCAGGTGGCACACATATCCTGACCAATGCAGGTAATGCCATTGGTAATCTAACCGTCAATACAGGTAGTGTGGCATTGGTAAATAGTTCCGCACAAACCACTGGTGCTATTACCACATTAGGAGCTTTGAGCCTGACGTCTGATGCGTTAACCATCAACGAAAATATCGCCACTGGTGCTGGTAACATCACATTCAATACCGACGCTTTAACGATAGCGGATGGAAAAACAGTGGCTGGTTCTGGAACTTTGCAAATCACCACTAAAACAGCAGATAAACTCATTGATGTAGGTGGTACAACAAACGGTGCTCTGCAATTAACGACCACAAACATTAGTACGGATTTTGCCGATGGCTTTTCAGCCATCACTATCGGTAGCGCCGATCATACCGGCGGTATTGAAATTGGCGCAGATACAACCTTTAAAGACGCAACAACACTGCAAACTAGTGGTGCTTTGTCAGTCAGTAATAATCTAGCCGCTGGTGCGAATAATCTGACGTTAAAAGTGGGTGAACTTTCGGTAGCCGATGGCAAAGCCATTTCTGGCTCGGGTACATTGAACATTACGAGCGATGCAGCCAGCGACGCGATTAGTATTGTGGATACGATTGACAATACTGCAGTGGACACACTTCAACTACTTTCTGCTGATTTTGTCTCTAAAATTGCGGATGGTTTCTCAGGCATTGTGATTGGTGATTCCAGTCAATCAGGCGATATTACCATTGGTGCCACTGCGTTTAACGACGCATTGACTTTACAGTCAACGGGCACAGTGACCCAAACCGGAGCCATTACCGGTGGACAAGACTTGAATCTACTTGGTGCGGGTGGCACGCATACTCTGACAGATGAAGGCAACTCTATTGGAACGCTAACCGCTAATACTGGAAGTGTAGAGTTTGTTAGTGCAAAAGAACTAGTAGGTGCAGCTGATATTACAACAGAAACCTCTCAGTTAGGCTCTATGATCACGTCTGGGGCATTAAGTGTCTCGACTGTAGACGGTGATATTACTGTATCTGAAAATTTAACAGCGGGTGGTGCTTTAACGCTAACTTCTGCGAAGGACATCACCGTAGAGAGTGGTAAAACCCTTACGTCTCCAGCAAGTATTACCTTGTATGGTACAAACATCACTCAGAAGGGCATTTTGGATGCCAGTAGTACAACCACTAATGGTGGTAACATTACTTTAGCAAAAAATACTTCCACAGCGGCGGACTTTATAAGCCTTGAGGGTGTGTTAAATGCCAGCACGACCAATGGCACAGGTGGTACGATTATCACTAATGGTCAATCCGTGTTTTTAAATACCAGTGCTAATGTCACAACAGCTGGTAATACAGCAAATGGAACCTGGAAAACGCCTGTTTCGACGTTTGATACCGTCGTAGCGGCAACCGGTGGTGATATTACTGGGCAAACCATATCTGATGCGTTAAAAACAGCCAATTATACGCTGACGGCCAGTAGCGCCAAAGTGACGTTAAGTGAAACGTTAGCAGGCCAAAATAATCTAATAGATGTCAATACAAATGCATACATTACTAGCGCCGATTTTGGCAGTATTACTATCAATGATGTGATCACTAAGGTATCCGCCGGTACGAGTGGAACATCGCCATCGCCTGTTTATGACATTTCAACTGACACAACGTTAACCATTAGTTCAAAAAATGACATCACCATCAATAGTGCGATTAGTTCAGAGAAACAACGTCTTAACCTGATTCTTACCGCTAATAACGATGCCACGGATGGTGGTGATGTTGTTTTTGGTTCTAACGGCAGCGTAACAACGAATAATGGTAATTTTTATGTTGGCTCAGTGACATTAGGGCAAACGACTAACGGCGTTGGGTACGCCTATAATGACCAAGACTATCATGACATTGTTACCGCTTCTGCTGAAAACTTTACAATGAATACAGGTAGTCAAATAAATGTTGGCAGTGGTTCTTTAGTATTGAAGGTTACTGATGATATTAATTTGCCGACGGGAGATGCTGCTGGTAAATCTTACTCGATAAATTCTACAGCCAGTTCTTCCGGCTATAATAATGAAACGGAAACCAACTCTAATCGTTCCGGTACTCCAAATTATGAGAACGTAGCAAGCGTTCCAACCTTTTTAACATTAGAGGCGGGAGGATCAATTACTGGCGCAAGTACAGACTCTACCAAAATTAGCACGAACTCTTCGTCCGCAATGGTAAATGTGACGAGTGCTGAAAATATTGGTTCTGAAGACTCTCCAGTATTATTCTCTAGTAGTAATGGAACCATTAATATTACCAATACTGGCGGCAACTCATATATTAAGTTTGCCAATGGAAGCGAAAGCTCTAATTTTTCGAATCTAAATTTGACGACAGATACCACCACCGCAGACACAACTCAACGTATAGAGTTTAATGACGATGGCTCGCATAGACTGCTAGCGACAACGGATGAAAATGGTCTTCTAACCATTGCAACAGGTGGATTAGTTGATACAACTTCTTATAAAAATATAACTATTCAAGCACCCAATATTACTTTGGAAAATGGTGCGATTGTCGCTACTGGAGGTAGTACATCGGTCAATTCGTCTGACAATTCTGTTTTAGATGGAACGGGATTGAATTTAACGTTAACGGCACTATCTGGATCTACGTACGGCGAGATAAAAGCAGACAATGCAGCAGATGATTACAGCTCAACGTCAGCACCAGATGACTTTAGTAATAAAGAAATTTATATCCAAAATGGAACATTAAACTTAAATGCCAGTAACTTTGGTGTTAAAAATAGTGGTGACTACTGGAGTAATGCTCTAGAGGTGACAGCTAATACATTAAATGTGAATAACTCCGGAGGCTCAACTTGGCTTCGTAATAGTGACTTTAATAGCATTACCTTCTCGGCGGTTGATAGCAATGCGAATGTCGCTGGCCATCATCACATCTTGTCAACCAATGGCGACTTCTTCAATATAGAAACCACCGCGGATGCGAAAACTATTGTTCATACCATTGATGATACGAATAAATTATCAGGTATTAAAACAGATAACAAAAACGTTAGCTTAAAAACTGGCTTATCTATTTCTCAATCAAGAGATATTATCATGGCAGATAATGCCATTGATATTGGTGCCGCAACACTTTCATTAACGTCATATTATGGTAAAAGTATTTCAGCGTATTCTACAGACCATGTTCAAGGTAGCGGTGTAATAACGGCCACTACAGAAGCCAATCCTGATATTGCGACCGTAACAGTCGGTAACTTGAATTTAACAACTGCCTATAACACGACAAATACCGCCTCAATTGGTGGAAGCGATTATACACTTAAAGTCGCGAGAGGCGGAGAAACGGGTGAAGCAAATGTGGGCAGTAATGTACTGACTATTAATAATGAGAGTGGCGATATTGCTATTAATGAGCTGTCTGCTGAGCACTTTAAAACCATTAAAGTCAATTATTCAAGCACTGATAGCACTGCAAGAGCGCATACTGTAGCTATTGATTTGTATGATAACAATTCAGTCACTGAAAACCTTAATTATTCAGATACGGGAAATGGTCTTATTACCCTAGACGCTAGTAGTATAGATTTGTCTGGTTTTAATCGTAACTTTGATTTGTATGCCTACAATAAAGATATTCAGGTTAACAACTTTTATGGTGGTTCCGGCTATTTTAATGTGACTTCATACAATAACAGTATTACTTTGAATGGCGATGTTAATACCAATGGCGGTAATATCTCGTTAGAAAGTAATACTTTTAAACTCGCCAGTTCATCACGCATTGATAGCAATTCTGATAATGCTAGCAATTCAACGTCATTAGGCAATTCAGGCAGTATCTCGTTGAATAATAGCAAGGGCAGTAGAGGTGTTGATGTTTCAGCCAATACAGGCGTATTGGCTACGTTAACGCTTGATTCAAGCTCCAGTAATACTTCTGGTGGAAGTATCACGACAGATATGAATGCCACCAAAAGCGCAGGTTCATACTTAACGGGACTATCGTTTATTGGCTCTGGAGTAACGACTGATCAAGACGGTTCGATCTCATTAACGGGGGCAAGTTTTGCGCTTAATGGTGATTTTACAGCAACTGGTAAGGTTGACTTAAGTGGGGGAGAATCAACTTCATCCACAATCAATATACCGGGAGTGACTATTGTCACGAATCAGTCGATCGTTGACAGCGGTGATATTACCTTCTCTGGTTACAGCTTATCAGGCAGTTCAAGTCGAAATTATGTCTTCAATACCAGTGCTACCGGTGGTATGGGTGGCAACGTCAATTTGTACCCAGCATCGACTACTGGCACATTTAGCGCAGGTTCGATGACGGTTAATGCATCAGGGTCAACATCCTCTGGCACAATCGTATTGCCAGCGGTCACCACGACTAAAAATACCGGTTCTTATACTACAACCAGTGCGCAAAGCTATACAGGGTCAACTATTACGCTTAACGGTGGATTACGTTCTAATCAGGCCAATATTGACGTACTAGGCTCTGAAGTAGTCTTAGCCAATGATGTGTTGATTGATACTTACACCGGATTTGTTTCTGGCCAAATATCAACGACATCGGGTGTTTCTGCAGGATCAGTAACTGTTGGTAGTGCAGGTGCTAAACTTACTAATAGTGATCCAGCCAACTCCTTTACGATAGATACCAGTGGTAATAAGGGAGCAGCGACCTATGCAGCCAACAATGGCACGATCACTTTGAGAGACTCTACAGAAACAACCTTTAATAATTTCAGCGTTACAGGTGGCGGTAACTTAAATACTGCCTTTGATACCAGTATGTATTCTGTGACTGGTCTGCTCACCGTTGCCCAACTGGACGGTGGTTCGTTTACTTGGAGTGATCTAAGTGCGGGTAACTTATTATTGAAAGGGCCTGCTAACTACACCATAACCGGCAACATAGGGACTGGAGCAGGCGATAACTTTGAGGCTGGTATTCTCGCCGCAACAGACGTCGCTAACCTAAATGTCACGACCGACAAGGCGCTGATTATCGGTAGTTTGTCCTCTGTAAGTGGCGTATCAGCAACAGGAGTGGTCAGTATTGCTACCAAAGCTGACGATCTAACGGTCAATAACAACATGACGACCACCTCAGCGGCAAATGGTGCGATAACGCTTAATGCAGGCTCAGACACTGATGTAGGCACTGCGACAGGTGGCAATGTACTGTTAAATGCTAATTTAACAACAGGGTCGGGCGGTCAAGCTATCGTTTATACAGGCAGCATTGAAGACAGTGGTTCGTATAATTTCGGTAATGGTCGTTATCGCTACAACAGTGACGAAACAAATACCAATTACACGGCCGCTTTAGGCACGGGTAATTACGCTATTTACCGTGAACAACCTACATTGACCATAGGGTTTGCTTCTGGAAAAGAGTATGACGGTATTACCTTAGTGCCTTCTACTGGTGGAATTTCAGGAGATGTAAATAACGATAAAACACAGTTTACCGATGCGTTAGTTTGGCAAGTTGCTGATAATAAAACGATTAAAAATGCCGATACTTATACAATTACTCATACGGGCGCTGTGACTGGTGCAGAAGAGTTAGGCTACAACGTATCAGGTCCTAACGACACTTATACTTACATCGTTACACCTAAAGCTTTAACGGTGAGTTTAATTGACGTTACCAAGGTTTATGACGGTAATACAACGGCAATCTTGACCAATGGTAATTTTGATTTAAGTGGTTTCATTGGCAGTGAAATGCTGACAGTTACCAAAGAAACGGGAACGTATAATTCTAAAAACGTAGCCAATGCTGATAGCGTCACAACGAGTTTAGTCTCAGAGGACTTCACAGCAGTAGGTGAAACGTTAGCCTCAAACTATGCATTACCGACTACGGCAACGGGCTCTGCGAGTATTACTCAACGCACGTTAACCGCTTCGATTACGGATACACCGACAAAAGTTTATGACGGTAATACTGATGCTACATTGGCTAATGCTAATTTCAGCATAGCGAACTTAGTGGATGGAGAAAGCTTCACGGTCACGAAAACAACAGGCACCTACAACGATAAAGATGTGCTTGATGCCAGCAGTGTTACTACTAGTTTAGCTGAAGGGGACTTCACAGAAGGAAGTGATACGCTAGCGAGTAATTACACTATGCCTGTGACTGCGACAGGTGAGGGTAGTATTACCGCCAGAACGCTTACTGCTTCGATTATTGATACGCCAACAAAAGTGTACGATGGTAATACCGATGCAACATTGACCAATGGCAATTTTAGTATTGCTAACTTGGTTGATGGCGAGAGCTTCACTGTTACTAAAACTACAGGGGCTTACAACGATAAAGACGTTGTTGACGCTAGCACTGTCACGACCAGTCTAGCTGAAGGAGATTTCACTCAAGAGAATGAAACACTTGCCAGTAATTACATCATGCCAGTGACCGCGACAGGTGCAGGTAGTATTACCGTAAGAACGCTTACTGCCTCGATTATCGATACGCCAACAAAAGTGTATGACGGTAATATGAATGCAACTCTGAACAATGACAACTACAGCCTAGCTAACCTTGTTGCTGGTGAAAGCTTTACCGTTAACAAAGCAACAGGGACTTATAACGATAAAGACGTCGCCGATGCCAGCAGCGTCACTACCAGTTTGGTGGCAGATGACTTTGAAGCTGGCGATGATACTTTAAAATCAAATTACAACTTACCTATAACCGCAACGGGGGATGCTGTTATCACGGTCCGTTCTTTAGTGGCTATTGCAAAAACGCAAGACAAAATATTCGATGCGAAAACAGATGCTAAAACGACATTAACGATCGCGGCAGAAGATGTGAATCTAAGAAACCTTAATGACATTAATAATCCATTAGTCGTCAATGGAGTGGTTGGGAATGAGAAAGTCTTTTTGACCTTTACTGATGCTAGCTTCTCTGACGAGCAAGTAGGGATTAATAAAACAGTCACCGTTAACGGTCTAGGTGTTGCTGGTGTCGATGCGGCTAACTACATTGTCATGGTGAAAGATGCTTTGGGTGCTTTAACCGCACCAGCAAGTACTATGACAACAATTGCTGATATCAACCCTAACAATCCTCCTGTGGTATTCATTCCAGCTCCCCCACCAGTACCTGTGGTTATTCCTCGACCAAATTTGGGTAATGCTCCAGTGGTCGCTGTTGGGGGAATGCAAGTGGTTTCAATAGCGTCTACAGGTTCAACCACTTCGGTTAGTTCAGGAGCGCAAGGTGAAGCCTCAATAGACACTATTTTATTATCGCAGGTTAATAATGGCGCTAGTTTTGATAACCAAGTGTTTATAGTGGATGGTGGTATAAATACAGTTAATCCTGATCAAGCGGTGAATACAGAAGAGACTGTCAAATAACAAATTTCCGAAAATTAGGATTAAGGTTAGATTTTATGAAAAGAGTATTACTCACTAAAAACACTGCAACGCCTTTGAATTTATCCGTTGTAGCATTGTTAACAACTGTTTCTTTGGGATCTAATGCGGCGACTTTACCACCTGCTAACTCTGGAACCGTGATTCAGCAAACTCAGCAAGGGTTGGTTGCGCCTGAGCCGTCGGATTTTAGAATTCAATTTGACGGTAATGCATTAACTGAAGCAGCTTCCGGAGGTCCGCAAGCTGTGTTAAACAAACTGCAAATTACAGGTTTGTCAGTATTTACAGAAGAGGAACTATTGGCCAGTTTAGGTGATATTTTGGATAAGTCTTATGACTTGGCTGGTTATCGCAATCTAGCAAATAAGATCAGCCTTTTTTACCGAGATCGCGGTTATCCATTTGCTAGAGCTTATATTCCAGCCCAGAGCATGAAAAATGGAGAGTTGCGAATTGAAGTGTTGGAAGGCAAATACGGTCGGGCCACAGTCACAGCCACTCGTGATATACAGCCCAAAGCACAAGCATACTTATCAACCATCGCACCTAATGACGTGATTGAATCAAGTAAGCTAGAGCGTATTTCACTTATCATGAATGATATTCCTGGCTACAAAGCTTTACCCTCAATTAGTCCTGGTGATAGAACTGGAACGGCAGACCTTAATGTGCTTTTAATCCCTGAACAGCAAATGTTCGGGGATGTCACGATTGATAATCAAGGCAGCCGTTATACAGGCTACAACCGAGTGCAGGCGGGTGTCAAAAAAGCACACATGTTCACATTT
Organism: Marinomonas sp. BSi20584; assembly: GCF_002792415.1. NCBI lineage: Bacteria > Pseudomonadati > Pseudomonadota > Gammaproteobacteria > Oceanospirillales > Oceanospirillaceae > Marinomonas > Marinomonas sp. BSi20584. The sequence goes on along the minus strand of NZ_KZ454882.1, from coordinate 128,974 downwards.
GGTGATGAAGTTAATGCACGTGCGATGTATACCGATGAAAATATGTTGTTTGGTCATTTGGGATACAGCTTGCCTGTCATGCCAAATGGTTTAAGAGCCAACGTATCTTTTAGCCGGACTGAATATACCTTGGGGAGAGAGTATGAATCGTTGGACGCCATTGGGAGTTCAAATATTTATAGTATAGGATTAAGTTATCCGTTGATTCGTTCGCAACTGACGAACGTTAACGCGAAAGTTAACATAGAGCGTAAAGACTTGATGGACTTCTATCGCTCAGCGGACAGCAAGTTAACAAAATTTGTGAATAGCGTCCCCCTAGCCCTTACATTTGATACACGAGATCAGTATTTGGGTGGTGGTATTACCTATGGTGTCTTCACAGTGGGTTTGGGTAATCTTTCTAATAACGATGACACAGTGAATAGTGATGGCGATTTTGTAAAAACCACATTAGAGGTGGCGCGTATTCAGTCGTTGCCTTCTGGGTTTAGTTTATTTGTCAAAGGCAGTGCTCAACAAGCCAACAAAAATTTGGACTCTTCAGAAGACTTGTATTTGGGTGGAACGAACGCAGTGCGTGCTTATCCTTCAGGAGAGGCAGGCGAGAACGGCGGTGGTGATGAAGGGTACTATACGCAGTTAGAGCTGCGGTATAACGTTAACGACTTCACCCCTTACGTATTTTATGATGCAGGTAGAATAAATACCTATGCAAAACCAACCGCTTCTTTGTTAAGTGAAACACGAAACTTAGCGGGGGCAGGCGTTGGATTAAAATATGAGCATGCTAATTGGAGTGCCGATATTTTTGCCGCATGGAAAAAAGTAGGTGGAGCGTCTGTGTCGGATATCTATGATACATCATCACCACGGATTTTAGGTTCTTTAACCTATCGTTTTGGTAGTGGTAAGCCAGCACCTATTGATGGCTCTACGTTGACAAATGGTTCAAATCCGTAAAAAAACGCGTTATTTGTCTACATATAAAAAAACTCGTCAACATAACGTTGACGAGTTTTTTTCGCAAGAAAAGTAAGGATAGGATTAACTCACCATTCTGTGAGGGTCGATAACGAATTTCTTCGCCGCGCCGCCATCAAAATCCGCATAGCCTTGTGGGGCTTGATCGAGTGAGATCATCTGCACATTCACGGCTTTTGCGATGTCGATTTTATCAAACAAGATGGCTTGCATTAGGGCGCGATGATATTTCATCACGGGACATTGTCCAGTATGCAGGGAGTGAGATTTCGCCCAGCCAAGACCAAAACGCATGCTTAAGCTGCCTTGTTTGGCTGCATCGTCAGTGGCACCTGGATCTTCAGTTACGTACAGACCCGGAATACCAATTTGTCCACCAGCGCGGGTCATTTGCATGGCCGAGTTCAATACGACAGCAGGGGATTCTTGATGATGATTACAACCACAAGCATGAGCCTCAAACCCTACGCAATCAACAAAAGCATCCACTTCACGATCCCCAAGAATGGCTTCGATCTTATCTTGAATATCACCCTCTTGTTTAAGGTCTATTGTCTCACAACCAAAAGAACGTGCTTGGTTTAGACGATCTTCCACCATGTCACCGACGATGACACAAGCTGCGCCAAGTAGGTGAGCGGATGCCGCTGCGGCTAGACCAACAGGGCCAGCGCCCGCGATATAAACGGTAGAACCTGGACCTACGCCAGCGGTGACGCAACCATGGAAACCTGTTGGGAAAATATCAGAAAGTAGCGTGAGGCTTTGGATTTTCTCGCGAGCTTGATCGGCATTAGGGAATTTAAGCAAATTGAAATCGGCGTAAGGCACCATAACATAGTCGGCTTGTCCGCCAACCCAACCGCCCATGTCTACATAACCATAAGCCGCACCGGGGCGAGCAGGGTTAACATTTAGACAAATACCGGTTTTGCCTTCTTTACAGTTACGGCAACGGCCGCAGGCAATGTTAAAAGGTACGGAAACTAAGTCTCCAACCTTGATGAATTCCACATCGCGGCCACATTCGATGACTTCGCCAGTGATTTCATGACCAAGCACTAAGCCTTTTTCAGCAGTTGTTCGACCACGCACCATGTGCTGGTCGCTGCCACAAATGTTGGTTGTGACGACTTTGAGAATAACGCCATGATCGCAACGGCGTTTGCCAATAGCGAGTTCAGGAAAGGGGATGGCTTCAACTTTGACTGTGCCATTACCTTGATAAATAACGCCTCGGTTTGCGTGATTATGCATATGGACATCCTTTTTGCTGTTGTTTTTGTTGTGTGCACGACTGGTTATTTTGTCACCTATTAAAAAGAAAGTAGGTCTTTGTACGACATAAACGTAATGCAAAAGCGACGTGAAATTGTAAGACAGCGTTTTACGGTAAGGTATAAATGGCGCTTATGATAAAAGCGCCATTTTTGTAAAACGACGAGTAGAACAATTCAGTCGATCTATTAAGTAGGCTAATAAGTTAAGCCAAAATTGTAATCAAACAAGGTGTCTTTTTTCGCGTAGCCTGGTGCATCTGACTCGTTTTCAATGACAGCTGTTAGGTTGTTTGGTAAAGCAAATGGTAGCTTGCCTTGTGGTGCAAAGCGTCCAGAGATAACGTTCATAAGCGCTTTGTTGTTGACCCCAAAGCCTGCCAAAATAGCGCCTGCGCTTTTCAAGCCACTTGCCTCATCGAGTACATAAGGATTACGGAAGTAGATGTTAAGAATGGTGTTTTCGGCACCGATTTCTTCCATCACGGCTTGTATCTCTTCTAACGATGGCGAAATTTTCCACGAATCGGAAGCCGCCATGCTAGTAAAGGAAAGATTGTTTACTTCCCATGGAACTGGGCCGCCAAATATTAATCCTAGTCCAAACATATCATCTACACACAAGCGATTAACTTTTGGATACATGTTGCATGGATCTTCTGCCCCCCAAGTTTTATGGGTAAGTGGATTGATTAATTTTGGGTTATCGCCTGTTGTGCCATCTTTTGAACGATAACTACGTAATAATGGGCTGGCATTTTTAACTTCGATTCTTATTAAGGCATAGTCACTATTTTTTGCACTTGGTCTTGGCAGAGCCTTGCCATTGCTGTCTGTTGGCTCGCCATTAACGACTTTATAGCCATATGGTGTGACGTCGTTGGGCGCCATACCCATGACATATAAATGAGCGCCTTGTTTAAGCGGTAGCACCTTAGTTTTGTCAGCTTGAGTCTTATTTTGTAGTAAGACAATGGACTTCTGCATAATGTCCATGGCCTTTGTCTGGTGGCTCTCATTGCCTATAGTGAGTTGAGCTACTTCGCTTTTCACATAAGGATTTTCAAATAAGCCTAAATCAAACATAGGAGCTAATAGACGTTTTGCGGACTCATTGATGCGATCTTCTGTCAGCAATTTTTGATCTACTAAATCTGTAATTGTTTTTACATCATGGAAGCCTGAAATAGTATCGGCTCCAGCTTGGATAGACTGGGCAACACGCTCTGGAACCGTTTTATCTTCCAACCCCCATGCTCTGGCATCCACTATTCCAGTATCGGTATTCACGTAACCTTTAAAGCCAAGTTCATTACGAAGTAGGTCGGTAACGATTTGCTTAGAGAATGATGAACCTAGCTGCTCATACTTCACACCATTATGGACAACGTCAATCGGGACGCCATAGTAAGGCATGATAGAAGAGACGCCAGCATCAATCGCCGCTTGGAAAGGTTTAAGGTGTTCTTCAAACTGCCCGGCTGGATAGACTTGGTTTTTACCAAAGGAATAGTGCGGATCTAGCCCCATTTCCTGTGGGCCACCGCCCGGGAAATGCTTAAGTGTTAAAGCAATATTGGTATCTGGATTGACCGGCCCACCTTGTAAGCCTTTTACTAATCCAGTCATGATGCTCGCATCAAGGTCAGCATTTTCAGTGAATGTTTCATGGAAACGGTGCCAGCGAGGTTCGGTACCAAGGTCAGCCATATAACCATACATGCCGCGCAATCCAATAGAACGCCATTCGCTGCCAATGACCTCTGAAAAAGTTTTAATTATCTCCATGCCTTCTCCTGGGTGAAGTGCTTCTTCGCCCAAAACCGCTGCGGCTAAACCTGGCTCTTTAGGAAATTGGGTAAACGCGCCAGCAGCTTCGTTAATACCCACTTTTGGGTCTTTGTCGAAATGGTTTCGCGCATTGGATTTTTGTAAAACTGGAATGCCTAAACGGCTGTTTTCCGCCATTTCTTGGATGCGGTTCATATATTGAGCGGATTCTGCAGGTGTTAGTGATGATCCTGCGAAAATACCCCGATCAGGTTCGCATCTAGTATCGTTAGTGACCACGTTGCGAAAAATAAAACGGCGCATCTGTTGGCTGTTTATATAATGTTCTGCAGTGTCTTGCGGCAAGCCTTCACAGCCGCTGTTCAGAGTGTCAATCAGCATTAAGCCCGCTTTTTCTTGTAGTGTCATTTGGCTGATTAGGTTATCGACTCGAAGTTGTGTCGGGAGACGCCAATCTTCATATAGGTCTAGGTGGCCATTTTGATTTAGGTCTTTAAATGTTAAGCCATCAATAGATAACTTAGGTTTGATTTTGCTTACTAAGTTAGTTTGTTTGATATTAGCATTTTCGGTTAAATTGCCTTGAGAACTCGTGCTGCAGCCTGCTAACAGCGCAATCGCGCTGCTTAGAGTCAATAAGCGTCCCATGGACTTAGTGGTTGGATTTGTCATTATTATTTTCTCGCTTTAACCGTACAAAAGGAAAATTAGAAATCATAGCTAACTTTGGCCATGACGGTTGTGCCATCAAAGTTACTCGTTTTTCCATTACTGTCTAAGTAAGGTGTATTGTCGCTTCTGCCGCGTCGGAAAGATGAGTTTGGCCCACCTTTAAGGCTTAGTTCAAGTCCAGGAACTGCGGTTGGCGTATAGAAAATGGCACCGCCCAATTCATATTCGTATAAATTTTGTCCTTCGTATTCGAAGTTGAAACCATAGCGAGCGATTAGTCCTAATCTTACTTCCTGGCTGTATCGATGGAAGTAACTGAGTAATAGGACGTTCTCTTGATCGTTATAGAAGTCTTTAGTCAAGCCACTCGCGAGATTGCTATCTTCACCATATGAATTGCTTGAAAGGTTGTTTTCAAATCGGCCTAAGCTGCTATCTCTTTTCGCCGATACATAAGCGTAACCTAGGGAGAAAATACCAGAAGATAAAAAGAAATCGGTCTTAATTTCTGCAATATAAGCATCGTCATCAAAGAAGCGATTTTGATCGGACTGGGCTTTATATTTGGATAGCGCATCAACATAAACTAGTTTGGCGGAGACTTTTTTCGCTGCCAGTTTCTTACTGTAACCAAAAGACTGGCTTCTTAAGTAGTCTTGACCTTCACCGATGTAGTACTGGAAAGATTGACCATCGTTGTTGTAACCGGCTGCAACGGTATAGATGAAATCTATTGGCTTATTATCTTTGGTTAGTAATTCCTCTGTATCTGAGTCATTAGGTGAGCTGTACTCTGTTAAATAGCCCGCTTTCATATCCCATTTTTCTGCTGTTATCTCTGCTGTAATACCGTAGTAGGCGCTAGAAGTAACACTGCCTTCCCGTGATAGCGCACCAAAGTTCTTCAGCACACGAAGACCTTCATACAAATTGACATTAATATTGTCATCTGTCGTGAACTTTTGTTTTAGAAATGCTTCAGTAACTTTGTTAAAGCCTTCAGCGCTTCGTTGACCATTGTCGTCCACTTTCACCTGAGCAATACTTTTAGCAAAAAAAATCTCACCGTAATCAATCGGCTCAACGGCAAGTAAGCCTAGATTAAAACCATAATGATCATCCACATACACTGAATCAAAATCATACGAAGCAGATTGTACCCAGTTAAATATATCTGACTTTCCCGTTTTGTCGTTACGGCCACTTTGAACGTTATCATAGAAGTTTTTAAGGCCAAACTTATGATCACTTTCTGTTAAAAAATTGATAACACCGGCGTTTACGTAAGTGATAGGCGATAACATACATAGTGCAATAGCGGTTTTTTTCATGCTTTTCTCTCTTCTTATTTTTATATATTTTTGCATTTCTTGAAACTAGGTGTTCAAAACGTTGGCGTAAAAGAATGCCAAGCTGATCTTCATGCCCACTGATTTAAGAGCGTAGATTTCTAAAGAAACTTGTTCGCCCAGTGAGCGTTAACGTGGGTTGAAGGTTTTGATTAGTTTTTTTGTGTATTTGCATTGAACGGCAGGCGTTTTTAGCAATTTAGGGAAAAGCAGGTCCATCATATTGACTCCATATTATTATTTTTTTGCGACTAAATTAGCTTGCGTGGCTGTACATAAAAACGGTTGCCAAGCAAGTCGTAACCTTTGTTAAAAATCATGGTAGAGAAAAAAATAATATTCTTTAAATGAATAATATTTCTATTACGTATCTATGGTATCGATTTGACCATTGTGATAATAACAAGGCAGATTAAAGAAAAAGTGTGTGGTATTTCTTACATTACCAATCTGTTCAAAGCGAAAAAAGAGAATAAAAACAATGCATTTTCGAAAACTTGATCTGAATTTATTAGTGGCATTAGATGCCCTGATTCGTAATCAGAATGTGAGCATCGCTGCCGAAGAGCTACATTTGAGCCAATCAGCAATGAGCAGTTCTTTATCCCGTTTACGTCGCTATTTTAATGACGATCTATTGATCCAAACGGGTCGAAAAATGGTATTAAGCCCTCTTGCAGAGCAATTGGAAGAGCCAATTCGCGACATCTTGGTGAAAATCGATGCATCCATCATGCTTAAACCTGGGTTTGATCCAACCACATCTGATCGAGAGTTTCGCATTTGTGTGTCAGATTACATGCTGCATACGCTTATTCCTTATGTGATTGAGATGACGCAAAAGCAAGGCTGTACCGTGAAGTTAAATTTTCTTCCTCAGGTTAGTGACCCAAAGAATGAGCTAGATCGAGGAGAAGCTGATCTATTAATCCTGCCAGAAATTTTTTGTTCGGATTATCATCTAAGCGAGCCCTTAATCACCGATGAATTTGTTTGTGTCGTATGGGATCAAAGTGAGTTATCAAAAGAGGGAATGACGATGGACGCCTTTATGTCGGCGGGTCATATTTGTATGCAACCTCCTAATTCCAATCCATCTTTTGAAACCCATGCTTATGAGATGAAGGGAGTATCGCGCCGGATAGATGTCCGTACTTTTAGCTTTTCTTGTATCCCTAGCTTAGTCGTCGGAACCAATCTAATTGCCACGTTGCAAAAGCGGTTAATTGATAAATCTATTTTGCAGGGAATGGCTTTAAAATCCTTTGCAACGCCTGTTAAATTGCCTCTATTACGGGAAAGTATGCAGTGGCATAAGTATCAAAATGCCGACCTTGGCATCATCTGGTTACGGCAAGTATTTAAAGAAGCGGTTACTCGGCTTTAAATCGGTTGGCTATAGCCGATGAATGATGCCGATTTTGTTATTGAAAGGAGGTGGGAATAATCTAACGAATAGGTGGCTTAGAAGTGTACTCATTGATTGATTTTTTATGGGTGCACTAGTCATTCGCCACGAATGCGCGGCTTAGAAATATGCATTTATCTGATTCTTAAGTGGATCCGCTTTTGGGGCTCTGTATTAATTCATCTCCACTAAGAATGTCGTTTTAGATATGGCGTTCTATTGTCTGAAATATCGGTCAGGTTTGTTGTTGCGATAGTGTTTTGTCTTACCGTACTCGGCGGTTTTAAGCGCCTGCTTTTCTCGCACGTGTTCAGTATCTTCTATGCTCAGTTCTACTTGTTCACGTGGTGTCTGGTCTTTAGGGATAGTTCGCTTTCCTGGTGGCAAGTCAAATTGCTCAGATGGCACTCTTGTCAGGTTTTTAAACTTAACAGATAGAATATTTCCACTTTTTCCCACGCCTTGGATGGCACGGTGATTCTGATGATTTAATATTAGTAATACATGGTATTAATTTATTCGATATGTATCCCTATTAAAAATACATTAGCATGGAAAGATGGATGGGGAATGTGGAACGAGTAGATGATTTCATGACATATTCCTCAATGTTGCTCCATTAATGTTGAGAAAAAAATAATGAAAAAAACATCTCTGTTCACTAAATTTTCCATCTACTTTTATTTGTATTCACCAGAATCAAATACCAAGCTACTTTCGTCAAAAATCCTGCCCCATAAAACAACTTTATAATAATGACTATTAATGTACTCCTAAAAATTCATTTAGAGTGGAATGAAAGTTTCGAAAATACTATTAGTGGTGATTAAAGCCTTATCAGGTTTATAAACGATTGAACCCTAATTGCCGAATGAGATAATGATATGGAAATTATAAAAATAATTAATCGAACCGTCTTAGCTGTTGCAGTGTTTACATTTTCAAATTTGTCGATAAGCGCCTCAGCTTCAACCCCTCGTGAACAATTAATATTGGATACGGGCTGGAAATTTCTTTTTTCTGAAGGGGACAAAACAGATGTGTTTTTACAAAAAGATTTTGATGATAGCGTATGGCAAACCGTCAGTGTTCCACACACTTGGAATAATGTGGGTTATTACCAGAATGACACCACGTCTCACATCAACACTAAAAACAATATCAACAAGCAATATGGTATTGGTTGGTATCGGTTAAATTTCAATGTTTCCCCTACGAATTCAAAACAACAAGCATGGTTAGAATTTGATGCGGCGAGCCGAGTAGCCGAAGTGTGGCTAAATGGTGTGTACCTTGGTGAGCATCGAGGAGGCTTTACCCGCTTTCGTTTTGATGCGACTCAGGCTCTGTATTGGGATCAAAACAATGTGCTTGTTGTAAAAACGGATAATACAAAACCCACCGCAGAGTCATCAACAGCCGATACTCTGCCCATTGCAGGTGATTTCTTTGTTCATGGCGGACTTTATCGTCCAGTACGACTTGTTTTAACTGATCAAGTGCATTTCGACATGCTGGATTATGGTGGACCAGGTGTGTATGCCACCACCGATTTAAGTGAGCCGAAAAAGGCGCGAGTGACGCTGAATAGTCGTGTAAAAAATGACGCTGAGCAGTCTAAAAAGATACGAGTTATTTCTCAACTTGTAGATGCCAAGGGGAAAACGGTGGCTCAGGCAGAGCAAGCGTTAACAATTGAACCTAAAGCATTAGCGACGTTAAAACAGAACTTGGATCTCGCTAACCCTATTTTATGGCAAGGACAGGAGAATCCTTACTTATATACTCTGCGAACAGGAATTGTGGGATCAAATGATGTGGTCCTAGATTCGATGAGCCAGCAATACGGCCTGCGTAATATTGTGATATCTCCAGACAAAGGTTTTATTCTCAATGGTAAGCCACTGCGTTTACAGGGTGTCGCTTATCACCAAGATAAAGAGGGGCCTGGTTGGGCCGTGAGTCCAGAGGATGTCAAACAGGATGTGGATTTGCTAGTTGAAATGGGCGCCAATACCATTCGCCTTGCTCATTACCCTCATGGCCAGCCTGTACATGAATTAGCCGATAAATATGGTTTGATTCTTTGGGATGAAATTCCTTTAGTGACAAGTTGGACGTATGGCAAAGATCATAAAGCGGTAAACGACGGGTTATTGGTCAATGCAGAATTGCAGTTAAAAGAAATGATCAAACAAAATTTCAACCACCCATCTGTCGCCTTGTGGGGTGTGGCGAATGAGGTGGATTTTGGTGCGGTCGTTCCTGCGTTTCTGGGAGCTACTCGTGGAAATACTCCTGACCCTATTCCTATTTTGAAGTCCTTGGCAGACATGGTTAAACAGTTGGATCCTAGCAGAGCCTCAACTCTTGCTAATTGCTGTGAAGCTAGAGAGGAAGTCAAAGATATCGATATTCCAAAAACATCGCCAGTGGCTGATACGGTTGGGCTTAATCGCTATTATGGCTGGTATTATGGAGACGTGGATGATTTTGGGCCGCACCTAGATGCCTTGCATGCGCAGTATCCAAATTTACCAATATCGGTAAGTGAGTATGGCGCAGGTGGCGCAGTGTCCTTACATACAGATAATTACTTAGGCGCTCCGGTCGACTCTAGAGGACACAACCAACCTGAAGAATACATGTCTTATGTGCATGAAGAGAATTGGCGTGTGATCGAGAGTAAACCATATCTGTTTGCAAGTTGGATCTGGAATGCATTTGATTTTGCTACCACGGTGCGAACAGAAGGCGATTCACATGATATCAACACTAAAGGACTGATTACCTACGATAGAGCGATAAAAAAAGACGCGTACTACTTTTATAAAGCGAATTGGACGACTAAGCCTATGGTGCATGTCACCTCAAGCCGTTATTCGCAGCGTCACTATCAGGTTACCGACGTTAAAGTGTATTCCAATCTTGATCGCACCGAATTGTGGTTGAATGGCACATCTTTGGGAGTTAAAGCCAACTGCTCATTAAATATTTGTGTGTGGTCAAATGTCAGTCTTAAAGCAGGCGACAATACTGTCGTAGCTAAAGGTGTTGGCAAAGAATCATTGGTTCAGGATGAAACGCATTGGCAGTTGAATGAAAGTCAGAGCAATAGCTACTTTATTGATGCTGGTGCATTAGTTGCTGCATCAACAAAAGAACATGCTTTTGGCTCAGATAACTTTTTTAATGGTGGTAAAGCCGCATCGTTTGACAAATTAGGTGGCTGGGGGCGTCCGCCAGTGAAGCCAGAGATTAATCAGACAGTAGATCGTGATTTGGCGACCACGTATCGCCGAGGGAACTTTCATTATGAACTGCCATTGAGCAATGGTCGCTACAAAGTGGTCTTACTGACGGTTGCTCCTTCGGATGCAGCAACATCGCGCTTTGTTGTAGAAGCAAATGGTCACAAAATTGTTGAAGTGAACGCGTTAAAGGCAGAATCTGGCGCAAACCCAACCGCTGAGTATCATACTGCAGAAGTTGACGTGGTAGATGGCCAGTTAAGTCTTCAATTTCTACCAGTTCAAGGTGATGCGTTCGTGTCCGCCATTGAAGTTACGCCAATCTAATTGTTATGCAGATAAATAAAATGCAAAAAGCCGAGACATTGTATTCACAATGTCTCGGCTTTTAATTTTCTATCCTTTGAATCTACTTACTGCCAAATTTCAACTCAATTACGGCCTTGGTCTTTCGAGCGATATAGTGAAGTTATCTTGTCCTATAGCTTCTGGTATGTCAAAAAGCCCTCAATAAACGATTGGTTTATTTTGATTTTTTCTTTATTTCGATTTCCTTGCACAAATTGAATATTGGTATTTAACTTTTCCCCATACCCAGTGACCGGTAAGACTCGATCAGCACATCCAGCATGGCCGCTGCGGCGATGGATAGGTTGGATCTGGGTTGGCAGATCACGCCAACTCGTCGGCGAATTTCGGGTGCTATAACGGGGCGGCAGATTGCGCCTTGTTCTATGGCTTGTTGTCGGCATAACGCTGGGACAACAGCGACGCCCATGCCTTCGCTGACCATGCGTCCTACCGTAGCAAGTTGGTGAGCATCAAACGCCACATTGAGTTCGATGCCTGCCTCATGGAGTGTGCTTTCTATCATGGCGCGAACGCTAGAAGGGCGTTGCAAGGTGATGAAATCGTATTCTAAAAGCGCCCGCCAACAAATCGTGTCTTGTCCTTCCAGTGGGTGATTTTTTGGCAAGATCGCGATAAACCTGTCTTCATAAAGTGGATGGAAAGACAAATCCACAAGGTTACTTGGCTCGAAGGAAATCCCCAGTTCTACTTGGTTGTTACGTACCATTTCTACAACCACATCGGATAACACATCGTCGATAGCTACCTGAATATTCGGGTACGAGGCATGGTAATTACGAATGGCTTTTGGCAGCAACGAAGCAGCAAAAGATGGCATGGAAGCAATGGTGATTTTGCCAAGCTGTAACGCAAAACGTTGCTTCATCTCGTCTTCAGCATTTTCCCATTGTGCCAATAACCGTCTGGCGATTGGCATCAAAGCTTCGCCTTCCGGTGTCAATGCAATATGACGTGTCGTGCGAGTCAGTAACTTCCCACCTAAATTATCTTCTAGGCTTTTAATTGACAGGCTCAACGCCGGCTGTGACAAATGCAACTGTGTGGCTGCGCTGGCAAAACTCATTGACTGAGCGACAGCGAGGAAGGCTTTTACTTGTTTAATATTCATAGATACCTTTGCACAATTACTGTGTTTGCCAATACTTACTCTAAAAGTCTTTTTATTGAGTTTTCGTCGTTAAATATATATTTGGAAAACTTATTAATAAATAGAAAAAACAAATTTAATTAATTTATCGCCTTGGGTCAAACTGGTTGGAAGTTAAAAGCTATCTAAAAATAATAAGACAGGAGAATTTATATGGCCGGTTTTGACAAAGTCGTCGCTTCTTATGAAGAAGCCATGATCGGGCTAGAAGATGATATGACGGTGCTTGCGGGCGGTTTTGGCCTGTGTGGTATCCCAGAAAACCTGATCGCTGAAATCAAGCGCAAAGGCACAAAAGGTTTAACCGTTGTGTCGAATAACTGCGGTGTGGATGGTTTTGGCTTGGGCATTTTGCTGGAAGACAAGCAAGTCCGCAAAATGGTGTCATCTTATGTTGGCGAAAATGCCTTGTTCGAAAAGCAATTATTGAATGGTGAGCTAGAAGTAGAACTCACTCCACAAGGTACCCTGGCGGAAAAAATGCGCGCTGGTGGCGCGGGTATTCCAGCTTTTTACACCGCCACTGGCGTCGGTACACCTGTCGCAGAGGGCAAAGAAACCAAAGAATTTAATGGTCGTGAATATCTTTTGGAAGAAGCCATAATCGGTGACTTCGCCATAGTTAAAGGATGGAAAGCAGACCGTTACGGTAATGTTATCTATCGTCATACCGCACAGAACTTCAATCCTTTGGCCGCAACCGCTGGCAAAATTACCGTTGTAGAAGTAGAAGAAATCGTCGAGATTGGCGAATTAGACCCTGCTCACATCCATACGCCCGGTATTTATGTGGATCGAGTCGTACTCGGTACATTTGAAAAACGCATCGAAAAAAGAACCGTTAAGACAGCAGAATAATAGAATAAAAAAGAGGTTTCTTATGTCACTTACTAGAGAGCAAATGGCGCAACGTGTTGCCCAAGAATTACAAGACGGTTTTTACGTCAACCTTGGTATCGGTATTCCTACCTTAGTTGCCAATTATGTCCCCAAAAATATGGCCGTCATGCTGCAATCTGAAAATGGTTTACTTGGTATGGGCGAGTTTCCTACCGAAGAAACCATTGATGCGGACATGATCAACGCGGGTAAACAAACTGTGACCACAGTGAAAGGCGCGTCGATTTTTTCCTCTGCTGAATCCTTTGCCATGATTCGTGGTGGTCATGTAGATTTGACCGTGTTGGGTGCATTCGAAGTGGATGTGAACGGCAATATTGCCTCGTGGATGATTCCCAATAAACTGATCAAAGGCATGGGCGGCGCGATGGATTTGGTCGCTGGCGCAGAAAATATTATTGTCACCATGACTCATGCTTCCAAAGATGGCGAATCAAAGCTGCTGTCTAATTGTTCTTTGCCTCTTACTGGCAAAGGTTGTATCAAAAAAGTTTTAACAGATTTAGCTTGGCTGGAAATTGAAAATGGCGCTTTTGTGTTGAAAGAAAGAGCACCGGGTGTTTCAGTGGAAGAAATTATCGAAAAAACTCAAGGCAAACTCATCGTGCCGGATCATGTTCCTGAAATGACGTTTGTCTCTCTATAAGTGATAAATCATCAGATCAATAACGAATAATAACTACAGGAGCTTTTTATGAAAGCCGTTATCGTTGCTGCTGCAAGAACACCTATTGGTGCTTTTAATGGCGCTTTATCTTCGTTGAGTGCGGTGCAATTAGGCACTCAACTCTTGTCTGGCATGTTAGCCAAACAACCTATTTTGAAAGATCACATTGAAGAAGTAATTTTAGGCCAAGTACTGGCTGCAGGCTGCGGTCAAAACCCTGCTCGTCAAACAGCTATTCATGCAGGCTTACCAAAACATGTATCCGCTATGACGATTAATAAAGTCTGCGGTTCTGGCTTAAAAGCTGTGCAATTAGCGGCGCAAGCTGTGTTGAACGGTGATGCCAGCATGGTCGTTGCAGGTGGTCAAGAAAGCATGAGTCAAGCGGCACATGTGTTACCAAACAGTCGCTCTGGTAAAAAAATGGGCAACTGGGAACTGTTGGATTCCATGGTGACCGATGGTTTGTGGGATGCGTTTAACGATTATCATATGGGACAAACGGCTGAAAATATTGCTAATCGTTGGGATATTAGCCGCCAAGAGCAAGACGCTTTCGCCGCAAACTCCCAGCAAAAAGCTGCTCAAGCACAGGCTGCGGGTCGATTTGTTGAAGAGATTCTGCCTATCTCCATTCCTCAGCGTAAAGGCGAGCCTGTTATTGTCGATGCCGATGAACAAATTCGTCCTGATACTACCGCTGAATCTCTTGGCAAACTGCGTGCTGCGTTTGCTAAAGACGGCACAGTCACCGCAGGTAATGCGTCTACCTTGAACGATGGTGCTGCCATGGTGATAGTGACATCTGATGTAGAAGCTAAGCGTTTAGGTTTGCCGATTCTTGCTGTTATTGAAGCCGCGAATGGCGCGGGTGTTGATCCTGAAATCATGGGAACAGGCCCCATTGCCGCCACTCAAAAAGTGTTGAAGAAAGCTAATTGGCAAGTATCTGACTTGGATCTAATTGAAGCCAACGAAGCTTTTGCGGTACAAGCTTTGTGTGTCAACAAAGAGCTTGATTTGGATGCTAGTAAGGTGAACGTGAACGGTGGCGCGGTGGCCTTGGGCCATCCGATTGGTGCTTCGGGCTGTCGAATTCTGGTTACATTGCTCCATGAAATGCAACGTCAAGATCTTAAAAAAGGATTGGCGACCTTGTGTATTGGTGGCGGAATGGGCGTTGCTATGTTGGTTTCTCGCTAAGGAAATTGGCACAAAAAATCTAATTAATAAACGTAATAAGTGATGCAGAAAGGGGACTCCTAGTTAGTCTCTCTTTCTGTTTTTTGCTTTTTTCGTCCAATAAAAAATATAAAAAACAGGATAAAACTGATGAATACTCTCGAACAAAAACAAACAGGTTTACAAAAAGTAAGCCAATTCTTCGTTACTCTGTTGCAGCGCTACCTTCCTGATCCTTTCATTTTTGCCATCGTTTTAACTTTCGCCGTGTTTTTATTGGTTATGCCTAGTACCGGGCAGGGGCCAATGCAAGTGGTAAACGCGTGGGCAGGTGGGTTTTGGAACTTGCTTAGCTTCTCTATGCAGATGGCAATGGTCGTAGTAACAGGACATGCCATGGCGAGTGCGCCAGCGTTTAAGCGCAAGCTAGCCATGTTGGCAGGCGTTGCGAAAACACCAGGGCAAGCGATTATCTTGGTGACCGTTATCAGTGCGATGGCATGCTGGGTTAACTGGGGTTTTGGCTTAGTAGTAGGTGCTATCTTTGCTAAAGAAATTGCTGCTCGTGTAAAGGGGGTTGATTACCGTCTATTGATTGCTTCTGCTTACAGCGGTTTTTTGTTTTGGCATGGCGGGTTGTCTGGCTCTATTCCATTGTCTATTGCTGGTGGGGCGAATATTTCGAAAGTCACCAATGGCGCGGTGACCGGTCCTATTCCAACTTCTGAGACTATTTTCTCAACGATGAACCTAACTATTTTGGCGGTTATGTTTATCACGATTCCATTATTGAATCGTTTGATGCATCCCGCACCACAAGACACGGTTACTATTGACGCTGAATTATTAAAAGAGCAGGTCGTCGATACCCCAAATAAAGCGGATATGAGTCCGGCAGAACGTCTTGAAAATAGCCGTGTTTTGTCATTGCTTCTAGGTGTAATGGGCTTTGCTTATATTATTTATTACTTTGTGAATAATGGTTTTGCACTTAACTTAAACGTCGTTAACTTTACCTTCTTGTTTTCGGCTGTTTTATTACATGGAACACCAAAGAGTTTGTTGAGCTCGGTTTCTCAAGGAGCGCGTAACTGTTCTGGTATTTTGCTGCAATTTCCATTCTATGCTGGGATCATGGGGATGATGACAGCAACGGGTGATTCTGGTGCATCATTAGCTGGTGTGATTTCTCAGGCGTTTGTGTCTATCTCCAATGAAACGACTTTTCCGCTGTTCACTTTCTTGAGTGCAGGTATTGTTAACTTTTTTGTTCCATCCGGTGGTGGTCAGTGGGCGGTACAAGCGCCAATCATGATGCCAGCGGGCGCTGCATTGGGTGTTGATGCCGCGAAAACGGCTATGGCGATTGCTTGGGGTGATGCATGGACAAACATGATTCAACCATTCTGGGCATTGCCAGCGTTAGCAATTGCTGGGCTTGGTGCAAAAGACGTAATGGGTTATTGCTTGATGGCCTTAATCGGTTCTGGAGTGATTATTTCACTAGGTTTTTTGATTTTTTAAGAGATATCACTTAGCTAAGTTCGTCTGCCATTTTTCCTATTTGGCATTATATATAGAAACCTCTGTCTGGAAATGCCCGGCAGAGGTTTTTGTACTTTCATACCTCTATTTTTTGATGGTTTGTAAAAGTGCACAAAAGAATCGTATTCATAAGGGTTTCCTCACCAATTGTTCTTTTATGATTAAATTGTTATAGATGTAATCTAATGCAGTTTTTGCACCAAGATCTCTTTATAATTTACCTTTTTTATACTAACAAAGCAGGTGAGTAATGGGCGGGCAGTGCGGTGCAGTTTCTAATAATCAAAAAGGGCTTATAAGATTACGGAAATGTTTTATAGGCTTTTGTTGGATTTTTATGCTGCCAGCTTATGCTGATGTTAACTGGATGTCTGCAACACTAGATAACGACTTTTTTGTCAATGAAGACAACGGTTATACCAATGGTATATATGTCTCATTCTTCGAGATTAGTGACGATGCTCAATCCATTCAGAAACCTGTTTTTTGGGTTAAGCCATTATTGTGGAGTATGCCTAATGAAAACGTTAAAACGTCAGTTAATATCTATAGTGCAGGTCAAACGTTAACTACGCCATATGATATTGAAGAAAAGGTCCCTGCTGAAGGAACTTTCCCTTATTCCGCTCTATTAAGTTTTACGAATACTTATATTTCCGTGACTCCAAATTATGCAGATAGAGTCAGCACGACTTTAGGTGTTGTTGGTCCTATTGCAATGGGTGAGCAAACACAAAAAGCAGTGCATCGAGTCATTAGTGCTAAAACCCCAAGGGGCTGGGATACACAATTAAAAAACGAGGTTGTGTTTGAGTTATCCAGAGGACGAACTTGGCGAGCATGGGTAGCGGATAATGGTAGAACTGATGTTTTGTCTGGTGCAAATGCGAGTATTGGTACCTTACGAAGTGGAGTAAATACTGGGATTATGTTGCGTTATGGACAGAACCTTGATGATTCTTATGCCACAGTATTATTAGCGGAATCTAGAACATCTAACCCAATTGCTGTTAACGAAGGTTGGTTTGTTTTTGCAGGAGTTGAAGTAGGTTATACATTTAATCAAATATTTACCGATGGTAATACCTTCCGCAATAGTCGATCTATAGACTATAACCACAACAGTAATTCGTTTACCACTGGCTTGACTTACTCTTGGGGTGATATGGCTTTGGCTTTTGCTATTAATTCACCATTTAGTATTGATGGTGATAAGAATGACAGGGAAATGGATAAATTTACGCGTTATGGAACACTAACGTTTTCATGGCAAATTTAATTATGTTTGATTTTATTGCTGTAGAGGCTATCTCTAAAACTTAGTTGTCCTTGTTTGAATTGATAGATAATAAAAGTATCCTTGCCAATCACAAGGATACTTTTTATGGCCTTTAGATATTTGCCATTAAACGTGGTCAGAAATGCGAATAATGGGTTTTAATGTAATCCCTTTTTCGCTGTCTTCTGCAGCCTGATTGATATCTTCAAAAGCATAAAATTTAACTAGCTTATCGAAGGCAAATCGGCCTTGTAGATAGAGTTCCACTAATTGCGGGATGAATATTTTTGTTGTGGAGTCACCTTCTACAACACCACGAATGGATTTACCATTAAGCAGCAGGTCATTCACATCAAAGCTGGCGTCTGTTCCTAATGCAGGTGCACCAACAACGCCTATTGTACCCAGAGACCCAAGGGCGTCGATGCCTTGACGTAGTACAGCTGGTATGCCGGTAGACTCAAGCGCAAATTTGGCACCATTTCCTGTGATTTCTTTTACTCGTTCGACAGCATTTTCTTCTTTACTGTTGATGACATGAGTCGCTCCAAGTTCTTTCGCAAGCTCTAATCTAGAAGGAACGACATCTACTGCGATGATGGTCGTTGCGCCAGCAACTTGAGCGGCGAGTACTGCCGACAAACCAACAGCACCAGCTCCAAAAGTGACGAAACTGCTACCGGGGCTGACTTTTAGCGAATTAATTACCGCTCCTGCACCCGTTTGAATACCGCAACCCAGTGGCCCAAGTAACTCAAGAGGTGCTTTTTTTGAGACCTTTATGGTATTGCTTTCAAGGCTTAATGCGTAGGTAGAAAAAGAGGATTGGGCGAAGAAGTGATCATGTAATGGTTCGCCTTTGGCATCTTGAATAGCCGATTTTCCTTCCATGTCGCCACCACCGAAGTTTCTTGGGTAGAACTCTTGGCAATAAGATTCATGACCTGTATGACAGGAATTACATTGCGAACAATAGCCGTAAGTCAAAACAACGTGATCTCCAACAGCGATGTTTTTTACTAAAGGTCCTACTGCTTCTACAACACCTGATCCTTCATGACCAAGAATTGCAGGTAAAGGTACTGGGTAATACTGATCGCGTACAATCATGTCCGTATGACACATGCCCGTAGCAACGATTTTAACAAGTACTTCATCTGCCTTAGGTGCTCTGATTTGCGCTTTTTCTATAGTAAAAGGCGCACCTTTTGAGCGAGTGACGGCGGCGGTTATTTGAGTGAATTGTGTATCAGTCATATTAAGCTTCCTTTTTTATTATTGATAATTCTAATGGTTGTTGATGACTCTAATTGTTACTCATTAAAGGGGATATTGTGGCGCTTCGCCTTTTAACGTTAGCCATTGCCATTGCGTAAATTCTTCCCAGTTCGCAGGACCACCAATACTGGTTCCATTACCAGATGCGCCAACACCACCAAATGGGTTAATAATTTCATCGTTTACTGTTTGATCATTTATGTGTAATAGCCCTGTTTGTAAACGCTCACCTAGTGCTAATGCTCTGCCAACATCTCGCGAAATAATGGCTGCAGACAAGCCAAATTCGGTATCATTAGCCAGTTCTATTGCTTCTGCGTCTGTATCGAAAGGGACTAAAATTGCCACAGGCCCAAACACTTCTTCAATAAAAGCAGGGTTATCTTGTTTTACATCGCTAAGGACCGTGGCCTCAAAAAATAAACCATTGTAGTTTCCTCCGACTTCCAATGTTGCTCCTGCTTTGACGGCTGCTTTAACAAGATTCGCGGCATGGTCTCGTTGCTGTTCATTGATTAATGGACCCAATGCAACTTGCTCCGTGGCAGGATTTCCTGCAGGTAGGTTTTTCGCTTTTTCAATCATCATAGCTTTGAACTTGTCGTAAATTTTGCGCTGTACCAAGACTCGACCGGTAGACATGCAAATTTGTCCTTGGTGTAAATAAACCCCCCATGTGGCATTGGCTAATGCAATATCTAAGTCAGCATCATCAAGAATAATGAGTGAGTTTTTACCACCTAGTTCCAATGAGACTTTTTTAAGGTGTTTGCCAGCTGCTTCGCCAACTTTACGACCGGCGGGAGTTGAACCGGTAAATTGAATCATTGCTACATTAGGATCAGCTACTAATGCGGCACCTGCAGCGCCATCACCAGGAAGAACAGATAGAACTCCTTTAGGTAAACCTGCTAATTCAAAAATACGTGCAATCACAAATCCACCTGAAATAGCAGTGCGAGGATCAGGCTTTAATACGACACTATTACCCAAGGCAATGGCTGGAGCGACAGCACGCATAGCCAAATACAGTGGGAAATTAAAGGGAGAGATAACACCAACTACGCCTAGGGGCTTTCTTCTTGCAATACTAAGTCGGCCAGCGCTAGATGGGAGAACTTGCCCGTGGCTTTGAGATGGTAGACCAGCACTTTCAATTAGAGACTTGATGGTAAAACCCAGTTCCGCTTGAGCTTTAGGTCCTATTGAGCCGCTTTCTTTTATTAACCAGTCTACGATTTCATCTGAATGTTGCTCTGCGATACTAATGGCTTTTCGCAAGATGCTCGCGCGTTCATCATAATGTAGGTCTGCCCATTTTCTTTGCGCTTGTCGAGCTTCTTGGCAGGCTTGTTGGATTAAAACTTCATCAGCCATGGCTATCTGGCCGAGAGATTTTCCTGTGGCGGGTTCAACGACTGAGCTTAATGCTTTTGCAGGGCGGCTCCACTCACCGGTAAAAAGTGCTTCATTCCATAACGGAGCGGGTAAGAATTCTGTAGTGGTTGTCATAGTTTACCTCATTGTTTTTATTGATTTTTTTTGAACTTCCTTAGACCTATTAGTAGCCCATAGGCTCCCGTACCTAGTACCACGCCCCAAAAGGCTGATCCTATACCGAATAGCTGAATACCAGAGGCAGTTGTCATAAACGTAATAGCAGCTGCATCAATATTAGACTTATCCTCTAAAGCAAGAGTAAGGCTATTAAATATGGCCCCGAGAAGAGCCAACCCTGCGATAATAGCAATCATTTGTGCAGGGAAAGTGGTGAAAAATAGAACAATGCTACCTGCGAAAATACCACCAATTAAATAAAATACCCCATTAAAAATACCTGCTATATAGCGTTTATTTGGATCTGGATGGGCATCTGGACTGGTGCAAATAGGCGCAGTAATCGCAGCTATAACAGTGGTTATACCTCCAAAAAAAGCGATAGGGATGGAGACTAGCCCAAGTACACTGATAACTGGGCGAGTAGGCACTTGATAATTAAATGTTTTTAAAATAGTAAAACCCGGTAAGAACTGACCTGTAAGACTAACAATAACGAGGGGAAGTGCTAGGCTTAAAGTTGATGACCAGCTCCATTGTGGTGATATCCAAATAGGTGATGCCAATTGCCATGTAAAATGGCTGAAATCGGCATGTAAAACCGTAATAGATAAAAGGCTACCTAGGGCAACTAATAACATTAGATAATAGGTTTTACTGATGGCTTTAAAAACAACAAAACCAATGAGCATCGAAACCGTCAAAATTGGAATACTGTTGAACGACTGAAAGGCAGAAATGCCAAAGTTGAATAGAATTCCCGCCATCATAGCAGCTGCGACGCTCTTCGGAATCCAATGGATGACTTTGTCAAACCATCCACTTATGCCAATGAAAAAGATAATAATGGCAGCCGTTATATACGCTCCAATAGCTTCATTTAAACTAAGGTTTGGAAACAGCGTCACAAGTAAAGCGGTACCCGGTGCAGACCAAGCAGTAATAATCGGTACTCGAAAATAGATGCTAAGGGCAATACCACTGATCGCAGCGCCAATCGATATGGCGAAAACCCATGATGTCATCATCTCTGGTGAAATATTAGCGCTGTTAGCTGCTTGGAAAAAAATCGCCAGTGGACCTGAGTAAGATACAAGCACAGCAACCAATCCAGCAGTGATAGTTGAAAGGTGTAAATCTTTTAGCATCCTATCGTCTCCTTCACAGGACTTCTAAAGCCTATTGTTTCGGTTACCCTTTTACAGCTATGGCCTTAACTTCTAGGAAATACCCAGGAATACCGCACAGAGATGCCGCCCCAATAGCTGTCCAAGCAGGTAGACAATCACCAAAATAAAGATTACGAACTTCCATATAGAGCGGAAGATCCCTCATGTCAGTGTGGTAGCTGGTGACTTCGACAACATCGTTAAAACTCATTTTTGCTGTGTTTAATACTGCTTTCATATTTTCAAAGCATTGAATGAATTGTTGGCGTTTGTCTTCAACGAGTTGTCGCTCTGAATTGCGTCCGATTTGACCCGCAATATAAAGAGTACTACCGACTAAGACGCCTGGAGCATAGCCGATTTCATCACGAACGAATTCCATGCCTTTAGGTAGAATAGCTTTACGAGTTGTCATTTTTATTACCTTACAAAGTTTGTGTTAGGGATAAATTTACAATGAGTCACAACCAGCCAGCAGAAATATGACTGGTTGTGATGAACTAACCTAAATCACCACCGCCAACGGGAAGAAGCGTGCCTGTGAGGTAGGACGATTCGTCACTCGCGAAGAATAAAATAACATCGGCTTGCTCTTCGGTTGAGCTATAACGATGCATTAAAGATGAATCGATAGTTTGGTCGACAATTTCTTGATACCAAGCTTTTTCCTGTTCTGTCATAACCTCTTGGTTGCGTGGTATTTTTCGCTCACCAACGTCTGTACCGCCTGGGGCCACTGCGTTAACGCGAATACCATATTTAGCATTTTCAAATGCTAAAGAGGCCGTCATGGCATTAACGCCTCCCTTAGCTGCAGCGTAGGGAACTCGGTTTATACTGCGAGTAGCGATTGAAGACACATTGACTATGTTGCCAAATTTTTGTTTTTGCATAGTGTCTAGTACTGCATGACAACACCATAAAGTAGGGAAGAGTGAACGTCGTATTTCTGCTTCAATTTGCGCTTCTTCATAGTGCTCAAACGGTTTGGCCCAAATAGTGCCACCCACATTGTTGATCAAAATATCAATGCGGCCGAATTTCTCTACAGCTGAGGCCATGGCGTTGTGACTGTCTGTAAATTTCTCTAAATCAGCGATGATGACTAACACATCTTTTGCGCCTGCAGCTTTAGCCTCTTCAGCTACGTCATAAACTAGCTCTGATCGATCAAGTAATACTAACGTGGCATGTTCCTTTGCCATTTGCAGCGCTACTTGGCGACCAATACTTTGTGCCGATCCTGTAATAACTGCCACCTTATTTTCGAAACGTAGTGCTCTCATTTTGTTCTTCCTTAATGGCTGCTAGCGGCGAATTTTTCATAGTAAAAATTAACAGGTGTGATGTTTTTTTCTTTCATGAATTGACTCACAGCTTCTACCATAGGCGGTGGTCCACATAGATAGATATCCAGATCGCCATCATTCAAATGAGACGGCGTAATATGTTGAGTCACATAGCCTTTTTTTGGCCAGCTACTTTCTTCTGAAGCGACACACGCGCTAAAAGTGACCTGTTCTATTGTTGCAGTCAGGGCTTCTAGTTTTTCTATTTCTACTAAATCTGCATCATGGGTAACGCCATAGATGAGATGAACTGGTTGGTTAGTTCCTATGGCTTTAATTCTTTCTAGCATGGCAAGAAAAGGAGCTAATCCGGTGCCTCCAGCTAGCATTAAAATTGGGCGTTTGATATCACGTAAATAGAAGCTGCCAAATGGACCACTCAAGGTGATATTGTCACCTACCTTTGCTGTTTCTGTCATAAACGTGCTCATGAGGCCGTTTGGCACTACGCGTATTAGAAAGGATGCAGAGTCATTGCTTTCTTGAACTAGAGAGCTAAAAGAATAGGCGCGTTTTTGGTCTGTTCCTGGCACATGGACATTGACATATTGGCCGGGTAAGAAGTTCATCGACTTCACTTGATCGCCCGCAATGCTAAAGCTGAGGGTTGAATCCGATAGGCGGTTAATATCGGAAATCGTGCCTTTGACATCTTCTTGTTGGCTGCGGACACAAACTTCGGAAGAGGCCGGAACCGAAATAGCGCAATCGGATTCTAATCGCATGCAGCAAGTTAATACCATTCCTGCTTCTGCTTCTTCATCTGATAAGGCGTCTTCTATATAGCCTTCCATTTCAAATTGACCTGACTCAGATTTGCATTTGCAGGTACCACAAGCACCATCGCGGCAATCCATCGGAATGTTTAAGCCAGAGCGATAAGCTGCGTCAGCAACCGTTTCTCCCTGAAGTGTTTGCACAAAACGGGTGACACCGTCTTCAAAATTCAGTGCGATTTTATACATAGAAATCACCTTGAGCCCCTTTATGGGGCGGCTTTTTATTATTTTTTTATCTAAAAAGAAAAAATGTAGTTGGCTGAAATTAACTTGAAGTACACAACATAATTAAACGTGGTAAACATCAATCACGTGGTGGATATAATCATTTACCAAGATGATTTTCTTACGCTTGATTTGTATTTGACCTTCGGCATTTTTGACTAAGGTGACAAAAGTGGTACCAAAGTAAGTGTCTACTGTTTTGTATCTGTAGCTGTTTGTGCTCCAGTTGTAGCGAACCGCTGTACTTTCTTCTGAGTTTTGCATGATCTCAATATTGCTGATCATGTGACTGGTTCTGGCTTCAGGTAGGCTTGATGCACTGGAACGTTCGGTTTTGATCCGAAAAACACGATCTTCTAGACCACCTTTGTGGGCGTAGTACATTAGAGAAACTTCTCTGTGCGGGTCGGTAACAAGCTCACCATCGTCATCCCAACTTGGCATCCAATAATCCACATCAGGGTGATAATAGGTCAGCCAGTCATCCCATTTTTTGTCATCAAGACAGCGAGCTTCGGCGTACAAAAAATTACGTACTTCATCATATTGAATTGTCATGGTGTGCTCCTTATTGCTGCTCTTTATCTTTTTGAAGGGCGTTTGTCATCGCGTCTACCCAATATTGATGCTGGACTTTGAATAGACCCTCATCTTCAGATTTCCTACCACTTAAAAGAGGGGTTAAATGTATCTTTTGAGCGGCTTCATCTGGGCCTTGCACCCAGTGTTCAGCGCCACGAGAAAGATCATTCCAAGGAAGATCAGTACCAAGAAAGCCTTCTTGGCAAGAACGAAACTCTTCTAAATCGTCTGGTGTTGCCATGCCTGAAGCGTTAAAGAAATCTTCGTATTGGCGAATACGTTGAGCACGAGCTACATCACTTTCACCTTTAGGTGCAATGCAATAGATAGTCACTTCGGTTTTGTTGACGGAGATAGGACGGAAGACACGAATTTGAGAGCTGAATTGATCCATCAAAAAGACATTAGGGTATAAGCATAAATTACGTAGGTTAGAGATCATCCAGTCGGCACGCTCTACACCAAAGTCTTTTTCTAGCTCAGCGCGACGTTCTGCTAATGGCCGATCTTCTGGGTTAGGCCAGCGCATCCATAATAAAATATGACCATGTTCAAAAGCATAGAAGCCGCCTTGTTGTTTGTTCCAAGTGCTCGCGTCCATGGCTTTGGTTTCATCGGAAACAGCACCTAATTTGCGGCGCGCAGTCGTAGCGACATAGTTCCAATGCACGGAAGATACATGATAACCATCTGCACCATTCTCGGCTTGAACTTTCCAGTTGCCATCATAAACATAAGTGGAAGAGCCTCTTAACACCTCTAAACCTTGTGGTGATTGGTCGACAATCATATCTATTATTTTTGCCGCTTCGCCTAGATGTTCTGTAAGTGGTTTAACATCAGGATTGATACTGCCAAATAAGAAGCCTCGATAGGATTCAAAACGAGCAACTTTCTTAAGATTATGAGAGCCATCACAGTTAAAGGAAGAAGGATAGCCAGCGTCTGTGGCGTCTTTCACCTTAATAAGCTTGCCTGAGTTGTTAAAGCTCCAGCCATGGAAAGGGCAGGTCATCACTGACTTGTTACCTTTTTTCGTACGGCAAAGCATTGCGCCTCTGTGGCTACAAGCATTAATAAAACAATTTAGTTCGTCGTCTTTGTTGCGAGTAATAAAAATGGGTTGGCGGCCCATATAACCGGTGAAAAAATCATTCTTATTAGGGATTTGGCTTTCATGGGCCAGATAGATCCAGTTGCCTTCAAAAATGTGTTTCATTTCAAGGTCAAACAGTTCTGGATCGGTAAACATATCTCGACGAGCTCGATAAAGACCTTTGTCCGTATCGACTTCCATCATACTTTTTATTTTTGTAATGAGTTCGTTATGCATTGTAATGCCCTCCTGATTTATAAACAGATTAGGCTTTGAGACTATTAGTCACTATCCAGCTTGTGTTTTTCTTTATCCTTTATCTGCAAAAAAGGTGCTTTTAATTAAGGAGTGCAAAGCCTTTTACTTTGTTTGCTAAGGTAAAGAAGAGAGAACCTATTTTTAGTAACCACAGTACGGCTTTAAGTTACCGTAAACGTGTTCTTTATGGGGTGTTATTTGTAGGGGAAAATACATAGATAATTGTTTTTATGGATCGACCTCTGATTATTCTCAGAGGCTGATTCACATTATACCTATTAATATTGGAGTGATTTCCAATAAAAATTTGCATGATAACTTAGGTTCGATTTTTATTTAATAATGATCATTAGCAAAGTTGTTTTGTTGTTAAGGTGCTTTTCTTGTTTGCGCTTCTTCGTAGAATGCCTCTTCATTTTCCGGCGTAATCCCACGCTGCTTTTGCCAAGTTGCTAGCCAAGCAACAAAGAAGGGTAGAATAAAAGCAGTAGTAACTACAGCTGCAGCGATTTGGGACGTTGCAGCTCCTTGGATAGTTAAATAATTCGGATCTAAAGAAGCAACTATAGCAGGTGTGGCGATAGCATTACCGGCGACACTCGCCTCAGAAGCAGCGGAAACTAAATTCCTGCATTGTTTAGGGTGTCTACGTATCACGTGCCAGATATATAGAGCAGCAATAGCTGCTCCTCCAGAAATTACTGCTGCAGCAATTCCTAATAAAATCCCAATAGATCCTTGCCCTAGTAATACCTCTAAATTGATTCCAGCCCCAATTGTAAAAGCAGCAAAAGGGATAATTAGCTTCTCCCCCGGTTCTAAAAATTTCTTGGCGATAGTGCTACTATTTCCAAGAATAAACCCAAAGATCATCGGAAAAACTGCAGAAAAAAGAGCTAGAAGCGGAAATGCAGCAAGACCAGCTACACCAAGAGCAACCATAGTAAGAAAAGGCCCATCATTAATCGAAAGTATAGAAATTGCCCCTTTGTCAGTTTTATTGCCAAATTGACTTGTAAGTGCCACAAATAGTGAACCATTTGAATTGGACATTGCTGCAATAATAGCTAAGGGCAATAGCCCAAACAGCATGCCTTCTGGAGTGAAGAAAGCAACAGATAGACCAAAAACAACTGCAATACCAAATTTTGAGATTAATAGGACAAAACCTTTTTCTACAGATGGTAGTGCTGATTTAAAGCTAATTTGAGAGCCCACGGCTAAGAAAAAAAGACCAATCAAAACAGCTAGCCCATTCTTAAAAAGGGCTGTAGTGAAACTGCCAATATTTAATATGTCAGGGGCTAAAGTATTAACCATTACCCCAAGAAATAGAGGTACGATCATCAATGCCCCTGGTATTTTTAAAACCTTAAGAAGTAGCTTGTCTAAAAATGTATGATTTTCCATATTGTTCTCTTTTTTGTTTTTTGTTTTTTTGAGTATTTAATCATAAGGTTTTTATGTTTTTTTTATCTAATACTATAAAAGTTTGTTTTTATACCTATAAAGTATCTCCGTACAATTTTGATTTTTTAATTTAAGGTTTTTTAGGGGGTGATAAAATTTTAATGATTTAAATAGACACCACAGCCCATAAAGGCATTATTTCTTAACTTTTTAATATAGAGAAGTTTACTAGCAACTTGGTCTGTCTGTGGATTTACAAATCGAAACTGGTATGACTTCGCTTCTGATTTTGCAACCTTTATCATGTCTTGTACCATTAATTGTCCGTCAGCATCTTTGGCATTATAAAGGTTTTTACCTACTAACTCTGGGTTTGCTCCGTACGCTAATACTTCACCACTAAAGGTAATAGCAACGATAAATAGTTCACCATAAATGAAGCCGCCATTAGGATCCGCAAAATCACAGAAGGCTTTTTCTTCCCCGTGTTTTTCTATGTGCTCATAGGCTTTGTTAAGTAAGTTTTCAGCATCTTCTGGATGAAAAAGGCGGAATTCGCCAATAGTCGCTTTGGCAAGTTTAGAGAAATTAGAAAGCTTGGTAACCGCACTGAGGTTTGAATGTACATCTTTACGACTTTCGTCCATTGCTGACACAATGTGCTGCAAAGTTTCAGAAAGCCCGACGGCGGTATTTTTTTGTTCAGTCGTTGTATGATTAATGTTTTGTACCTCTTTTGCTACTCGCTCTATTTGTTCAACAATGTTTTTTAACGCTTGCTCTGAAAAAGTCGCTTCCTGTTTTGCTTGCTGAGTAGCTTGTTCACTTGCGGACATGTTTGTTAATGCATTTTGTAGTTCAGATTGCATTGCGCCAACTGTTTGGCTTATTTGTTCTGTCGCATTCGCTGTTTCTGTGGCGAGCTTACGAACTTCGTCAGAGACAACAGCAAAGCCCCGTCCATGTTCGCCAGCTCTTGCTGCCTCTATAGCCGCGTTAAGTGCTAATAAATTGGTCTGTGAAGCAATGCCTTTGATTAATTCTACGATCTGATTAATCTCATCATTGCGTTTACCAAGCTTATTCATGGTGGCTGCACAGAGGTTAACGATGTCGGAAATTTTATTAATAGACATGAGGTTTTTCTGAATAGTTTCTTGTCCTTCACCTGCCACTTTCATGGCCTGCGTTGCATTTTGGGTAGCAATATTACAGATTTGTGCGACATCTAAAGCGGTGGCCGACAGTTCCTCACTTGCGGCCGCTGAGGTAGTTAATTGGTCGCCCACAGTATCAATATTGTGAACTAGATTTTCTGAGTTCTTTTGCAGTAACTGTGCGGATATAGACACATTGACCGTTCCTTCGGAGAGATACACTAAGGTATTTTTTAGACGTTCAGAGAATGTACTGATCGACGCTGAAATGCTGTCATCGGTGAGCTTTTTTTTATCTATTTTTACTGTGAAATCGCCATTGGATAAGGCTGTAGTCATTGCTCTTAAGTCGTCCGGTGGATTTCGAGATCGTGATTGAATGTTTGATTTTAATGGGTAAATAGATAAAAAAATTAAAATGATGGCTAATCCAAATGTTATTTGCATCAGCAAAGATGACGCTTCATTTGTGGCCAAATTGATACCCAAAAAGAAGCAAAGCACAACACAAAGTACAGGAGTAAGGACGTTAATTTTAGTCATAGATATTCTCGATAAGGTCGTTTTTATTTTTTTTCACCTTAGCTCAGTCGTTAATCAAATCGCAATACTTTGTAATATAAATTTCCAAATTTAATAAATGTGAACTTTTGTCTAGTTGCATTTTTTGGACATAGTTCTGCATCTATTGGCTATTGTTATTGCTTGGCCTTCTCTTTAATCGATAACGTTTATTAATAAATGCTATG
The DNA here is from genome assembly GCF_002792415.1 of Marinomonas sp. BSi20584. Lineage (NCBI taxonomy): Bacteria > Pseudomonadati > Pseudomonadota > Gammaproteobacteria > Oceanospirillales > Oceanospirillaceae > Marinomonas > Marinomonas sp. BSi20584. Next base: position 99,541 of record NZ_KZ454882.1, on the reverse strand, counting down.
TAGAGGCCTAGAATGAAAAATAAAAATAAGATTCTGAATACTGCTTTATTGGGAATGTCACTGGTAAGTCTCAGCACCACTCTGGTTGCTGCCGAGCAGGATCCTATTAAAGTGGGCGTCATGTTGCCCTTTAGTGGTGTCTACGGTGGTTTAGGTGAAGCTACTAGAAATGGACTGAAAATGGCTTTACAAGAACACGCTGCGGATCTGCAGGGGCGTAAAGTTGAATTCATTGAAATGGATACGGAGGCAAAACCTTCCCGAGCTCCTGAAATAGCGAATTCCTTGTTAAATAAATCTCATGCCGATTTTATTATTGGTCCGGTGCATTCAGGCGTTGCGATGGGGATGATCAAAGTATTGAAAGATAAAGATACGATTATGATTATTCCGAATGCTGGGGTAAATGCAGCAACAGGACCATTGTGTGCGCCTAATATTTTCCGTACTTCTTTTTCCGCTTGGCAGCCTTCTTATCCGATGGGCAAAGTCGCTTTAGAGCAAGGCTTCAAAAAAGTTGTTACTTTAAGTTGGAACTACGGTTTTGGCCAAGAAAGTCTTGATGCATTTGAAGAGTCCTTTACGTCAGGTGGGGGCGAGATAGTTAAAAAAATGCTGGTCCCTTTTCCTAAAACTGAATTCCAATCCTATTTATCTGAAATCGGGTCTATTCAACCAGATGCTGTCTTTGTGTTTTTCGCAGGTGGCGGAGCGGTGAAGTTTGTTAAAGACTATGATGCGATGGGGTTGAAAGGAAAAATTCCGTTGCTTGGTGCTGGTTTCTTAACGGAGGGAACGCTTGAGGCTCAAGGTGATTCAGCTGAAGGCATACTTACTACGCTTCATTATGCAGATCCTCTTAAAAATGAAGAAAATCAAACATTCCGACGTGGTTATGCCGACAAGTTCGGTAAGCCGTCTGACTTATACGCTGTGCAGGGTTACGATACAGGTCTGATGATTGCCAGTGCAGTAAAAGCACTTAATGGTGATATCAGTGATCAGAAAGCGCTGATCCACGCCCTAGAAAACACTAAGGTGAAAAGCCCTCGCGGTGATTTCACTTTCTCTAAAGCCCACAATCCAATTCAAAATATTTATCTTCGTCGTGTTGAAAATGGTGAAAACCAAGTAGTGAAACTAGCAGCCTCTGCTCTTGAAGATCCGGCCCGCGGTTGTTCAATGTAAGTTTCTCTGGTTGTTTGCGCTTCTTTAGATTGCATTTTGATAGTTATCTAAAGAAGCGAATTTTTTCTTCTTAACGTCGTAGGTTTTCTAATGGATAGCACACTTTTTATCGTGCAGCTGATCAATGGTCTTCAGTATGGGCTGTTACTCTTTTTGATTGCTTCTGGTCTCACATTAGTGTTTGGAGTCATGGGTATTTTGAATTTGGCTCATGGCTCTATGTTTATGGTGGGAGCCTATCTTGCTTGGTATTTTGTTCAGCAAACGGGCAGCTTTGCTTTTAGTGCGGTGATTTCAGCCGTTATTGCTTTATTAATCGGCTTTCTAGTCGAACGGACACTTATTCGTCAGTTATATCGCCGTAATCATCTTGATCAGGTTTTACTCACCATAGGCATGATTTTTGTCTTTAACGCGCTGCAGGGTCTGTTGTGGGGCAATGATCCGTTAGGCGTAGATGTGCCGCAAGCATTGTCTGCCTCTATTCCTCTTGCTGGAATTATTGAGTATCCGGTTTATCGCATTTTCGTCGCTGTGTTCTGTGTCGTGGTTGCGGGTGTTATGTATTACGTAATCAGTAAAACACGCTTAGGGATGTTAATTCGCGCAGGTGAATCTAATCGCGAAATGGTCGAATGTTTAGGAATAGATATTAGCCGACTTTATACCATTGTCTTTGCGATTGGGGTGATGTTGTCTGCTGTTGCGGGGGTGGTGGCGGCACCGATTAGCTCTATTGTTCCTGGTATGGGTGAGCATATCTTGATCACCTGTTTTGTGGTGGTAGTTATTGGCGGAATGGGATCGATTAAAGGCGCATTCATTGGTGCACTGATGGTAGGGCTGGTGGATACGTTTGCATCAGTTTTAGTCCCCGAGCTTTCTAGCATGATGATTTATATTTTCATGGCCTTCATTCTTTTATTAAAGCCTCAAGGTTTGTTTTCTTCTTAATTTGGAGGTGTGGTTATGTTGTTAAATAAACGGGCCGAGCGGCTGTTTGTATGGATATTTTTTCCTTTAGCTTTGTTAATGCCGATGTTTCTTGAGCAAAATGAGTATTACGTTAATAAGCTAACGACCATCATGATTTTATCAATATTTGTCATGTCACTAGATTATCTTGTTGGCAAGTGTGGATTGATTACATTGGGTCACGCTATGTTTTATGGCTTAGGTGGCTATATTTTTGTGATGATAGCGCCTGAGTACGAAGCGGTTAATTTTTGGATATATACTTTTTATATTTGTGCGATTTCTGCCACGGTCGCCTTTGTTATTGGTTTTTTAGTGTTACGCACCAATGGCATTTATATGATTATGATTACCCTCGCGTTTGCGCAAATGACTTTTTATTACTTTTCTGACTCCATTGATTTTGGTGGTACTGATGGCGTCTTTGTTTATGTTAAGCCTGAGACCAGCATATTTGGATTAAGCTTATTTGATCTGGATAATCCAACACACTTTTATTACCTCTGTTTGCTTTCTTTGTTTAATACTTTGCTCTTTTTTAAAGTTCTAATTCGTTCTCGATTTGGTCGTCTTGTGGATGCGATTCATGCGAATCCTGGGCGCACTGTGGCGCTAGGTTACAACATTTTTATCTACCGTTTAGTGAGTTATGTTGTTGCGTCAGCGTTGGGTGCCTACGCTGGGTATTTATTTACATTACAGTACGGCTTTGTAAACCCTTCAATGTTGTCTTGGACAACCTCGGGTACCGCACTTGTTATGTCGATTTTAGGTGGAATGGGCAGTATCTATGGGGCGATTTTAGGAACGTTGGTATATGAAGGTTTGCATTATTCATTAGAGCATTTAACCGAACATTGGCTGCTCTTTATGGGAGGGCTGATTATTTTGATGGTGATGGTATTTAAGAAGGGGATTGCTGGCTTCTTAGAAGATCTTTTGGAGAAACGTGATGGAAAATAATGTCATTCTAGAAACAGAAGGTTTATGTAAATACTGGGGGGGATTGAAGGCTTTAGATGATCTGTCTTTAGCATTTCATGATAACCAGCTACACGGTATCGTGGGCCCAAATGGCGCAGGAAAAAGCACGCTATTGAATATGCTATGTGGTCATTATAAACCGACAAGTGGCAAGATCCTTCATCGAGGCGAATCGATTAGCTCTATAAAGCCTTATGAATTTGCTCGTCGTGGCATTGGACGAAGCTTTCAAAAAACCAATATTTATAGCAATTCGACGTGTCTGGAAAATTGTTGCGTGGCTGTACAGCGCTTGATGGGCGGCAGCTTTAATTTCTTTCGTTCACGATATTCCCAGAAAATGCTCGACGAGATTGCCACGCAAGCTTTGGAAAAAGTAGGGCTTGGACAGCGACGCGATCATATCGCCTCACAGATAAGCTATGGTGAGCAAAGGCAGCTTGAGATCGCCATGGTATTAGCAACTTCGCCAGAGGTTTTATTGCTTGATGAACCGATGGCTGGTATGGGGCATGAAGAGTCACAGTTAATTATCGATTTACTTAGTCGTCTAAAAAAAGAGTATTGCATTGTTTTAGTTGAGCACGATATGGATGCCATTTTTGAGTTATCGGATCAATTGACTGTGATGGTTGACGGGCAGCATTTGGTGACAGGAAGTGTGGATGAAGTAAGAGATGATCCGCGTGTAAAAGAAGCCTATCTTGGGCAAGGTGATGAGGTGTATTGATGAGTAATCTATTAGAAGTAAAAAGTCTTCATAGTTTGTATGGTGAAAGTCATGTGTTACACGGCGTTAGCTTTTCGTTAGATTCAGGCCAAGCCCTTAGTTTGATGGGGCGAAATGGCATGGGAAAAACCACCACCTTGAAGTCTATTTTGGGGCTAGTGACACCTAGAAGTGGCACGGTTTCGTTTAAGGGTGAGAACATTACCAATTTAGCCACTTGGCAGCGGATGAAACGAGACATTGCTTATGTCCCAGAAGGTCGAGGAATGTTTCATAACTTAACGGTTAAAGAGCACTTGCAGGTGGCAGCTCGCGCGAATAACCAAGGCGAAAAAACTTGGGACTATGATCGCGTACTTGATACGTTTCCACGTCTAAAAGAACGACTTTCAAATTTAGGCACACAATTATCTGGTGGTGAGCAGCAAATGTTAGCGATAGGCCGAGCTCTAGTGACCAACCCAGAATTGTTGATTTTAGATGAAGCAACAGAAGGGCTTGCGCCACTCATTCGCAAAGAAATTTGGGAAGTGATCCGCACGATAAAAGAAAGCGGTATATCGACCATTATTGTCGACAAGAACATTCAAGTTTTACAAAAGCTTTGTGATCGTCATGTGGTACTTGTGAAGGGGAAAGTCGTAATGAACCTTGACGCAGAGCAACTACAATCTAACTTAGCCCAAGTTGAAGGTTATTTAGGCGTGTAATGGCTTTATCCGTCTTCTGTCAGTCAGGCAATATGACTATACTGATGTGTTTAAGTTACGCATGACAAGGAACGCGCTGTAGTTTGTTCTATTAACGGCAATCTAATTAACGGAATTCTGGCTCTTAGAGCCAGGCGTTTACACGCTTCTTTGTCATGACAGTACTGCTTTTATGTTTTTATAGGTGTATATCGGATGTCTGAGACAACGGAAATGAAACAAGATAGTACGCGTCAAGGAATTGGTTCTTTGGAAATTGGTTTAAGAATTCTAAATATTATTGCTCAATCTCCTAAGCCTCCGACTTTAAAAAGCTTATCCGATCAGCTGTCTCACTCACCAAGCCGCTTGCATAAGTATCTTGTTAGTCTATTAAGAATGGAATACATCACTCAAATAAATGGCAGTCAATATGCTTTGGGAAAGGCCAGTTTGACCTTAGGCATAGCATCAATTAAAAAAATAGATCCAATCAAGCAAGCGTTGGAAGCCGTGGAGCGTTTATCTGAAGAAACAGATAAAACAGTGTCTGTGACTATTTGGAATGGTCACGCGCCCTTGGTTATTAAGTGGTTAGATGCGAGTCAGCAAATTGCAGTGAATGTGAGATTAGGCACTGAACTCTCGCCGTTTTTTTCTGTTTCTGGACGTATTTTTTTAGCCAATCTGCCTTTGGCGAGACGATTAAAACTGGTAGAAGACTTTTATTCAGATTTACCTGCAAAACCTCGCTTTCAGGGAAAGCCGCTGAATCAAGAAGCCTTTAATGAGCATTTAGATGCAATCAAAGAAAGTAATCTTTGTACATTTTCTGGCGATTTCCTACCGGATATCAATGTAATTGGTAGTGGTATTTATGACATCAATGGCAATGTATCTTCTGTTATCAGCCTAATGGGAATGGCTAATGACTGTTGCACTAAAGTAAATAGCTTATACCCAAGATTGGTCAAAGAGTACGCGAATAAAGTGACTGAAGAAATATGTGGTGCGGCTTCTTTTTAAGTCTTGTTTTTTGACCATGGAATAGGAAATCCCTTCCTTATCCACGGATTTTATTTATCGACGCTTTAGTGTTTCCGAAGGCAACTCTGCGAACATTTTTCGGTAATCAGACGAAAAGCGTCCAAGGTGGGAAAAACCATAATCCAGCGCAATTTCAGTGACGTTACGTATGTCACTATTCATGATAATTTCTTTTCTTAAGTGTTTAAGCTTAGATTGCTTGATGAAGACTTTTGGAGTGATGTGGTAGTGCTTGGCGAATAGGTTGTAGACTTTTCTGATACTGATATGGGCCACATTTGCTAACTCTTCTACATCAATATCCTCTTTGATATTTTCTTCAATATGTTTGAGTAATGCATTGAAATTGCGATCGTTCAAGTCTGAGTCTAAGAGGGCAGGGGTATTATTGTCGAATTGTTGAAATAGCTTGCGAATAAGTAGGTCGCGATAAGGTAATTGCATTTGCAATAAATCGAGTTCAGCGTCATTTGCTTCGTGCAAAATAGCTCCCATCAAGCTAAGAAATCCCAAAGACTTATCTAATTCAATAACCTTCCTTTCAAATAAAATTCCAGAGCTTGAAATAACCCTGTTTTGCTCCAGACACAAATCTCTAATAAAGGCTTGTGGAACTTTGACAATGATTTTTTCACAATCTGCAGAATAGGAAATATCCATTTTTTCGTGTGGGTTCATCATCAAAGCTTGGCCTGGCTTTAGCAATAAAGACTCTTCTTCAAATTGCCAGCAACATTGACCATGAGTGACGACTTGAAAGTGGTAAATGTCATTTAAATCAGCACAGTGAATTTTAACTTCGTTACCATAATGGATTGAAGATAATCCTAATTCGGCAAAATCTCGATGTTTTAGCTGGGAGCAGAATTCGTCTGAATCCTTAACAGACTCAGACAGCAAAGTATGATGTCCAATGTGGCTGTTTATGTAATCTGATACTTCTAGCGGATGAGCCTGATTAAAAATAACGGCATTGCTTAGGGCATTAGTAAACATAGTTGACGACCATTTTTGTAATTATTATTAGTTTGTTTATATTAGGTGAACTTTGTAGAGCTAGCAACGCCTAATTTTTAGTCAATGTTTTTAGTTTCTTAACGAGTTATAAATGAGCATTTTGAGTCTATTTTTAACACTTTATTGGCGTGCACAGCAGCCGTAAAAGCTTATAGTAATGATCATTTATTAACTTAAGAGCGTTATCTTAACGCCCTTAAGTCGAAGCATGGATCACACAGAGCCGGTTACTGAGAACCGCTCACTGAGAGATAAAGTTTTTAAGTAGACTGGTGAGTTGATCTGGTGATTCCACCGATGGAACATGACCAATCTGATTGATAACTTCTAGCTTGTCGACTTGTAGCAACGAAGCGAGAGTTCCCATCAGTTCTGGCGTCGTTGCGACGTCTTTTTCACCACAGATTAATTGTATCGGTAGTGAACTTGGCCCCAATGTATCGGTGAGATCCATATTACCAAGCCAAGCACAGAGTGCGCCGTAGCTGAAGTCATCGACGTGGGCGAGCTGTTCTTGCCAGTAGCTTGCCAAAGCAGGTTTAGTTTGCACGCTGTGCTCACTAAACCAACGTAGTACTAAGGTTGCCGCTATACTCTTCAAACCCAGAGCCATAACGTCCTGTTGGCGGGTTAGCCACGCATCTTTGCTGCCAATTTTTGCCCCAGTATTGGTTAAGGTCGCACTCAATAAACGCTCAGGATATTGAGTTACTAATTGTTGACCAATCATGCCGCCAATGGATGTCCCCACATAGTGAAACTGCTTAATACCAAGTTCATCGCATTTTTCAATTAATGGATCAACCAAAGCATTCGCTGTTAATGGTGAAGAATTTGAATCAAGGGCAGCACTTAGTCCGTGTCCAGGAAGATCCCAGCGAATGACGCGAAACTGTTTCAATAAGTCTGGAACAATACCATCCCAAACTCGGCTGTTCATTCCCAAAGGATGACCAAGCACGATAGCGGGTTTGCTGCTATCGCCTTCAAGTGTAAAAAATAGGTTCTTCATTAAATGTCGCTCCGTTCGATTAGCATGGCAATGCCTTGTCCGACGCCAATACACATGGTGCAAATAGCGTAGCGTCCGCCTGTGCGTTTTAACTGCATAGCGGCGGATTGTAATAGACGAGCGCCTGACATACCTAATGGATGTCCAAGGGCAATCGCGCCGCCATTTGGGTTAATGCGTTCATCTTCTGGTGAAAGCCCCAATTCTTGTATACAGGCTAACCCTTGTACCGCAAAGGCTTCATTTAATTCGATCACATCCATGTCGGCGAGAGTAAGGCCGGTACGTTTTAGCAATTTTTGCACTGCGGGAACGGGTCCCATGCCCATCACTGTTGGTTCCACACCAGCGGTTGCCATACCAATAATTTTCGCTAAAGGTTCAAGCTTGTGGCTTTCGACCGCTGCTTTACTGGCAATCAACATTGCAGCGGCACCGTCGTTTATACCGGATGCATTGCCCGCCGTTACTGAGCCATTGTCTCTAAACGGTGCTCTCAGTTTTGCTAAATCTTCCAAAGTGGTATCAGGGCGTAAATGCTCGTCTTGATCGACGATAATTGGATTGCCACGTTTTGGCTTAATTGTAATAGGGGTTATCTCTTCAGCAAAGCGGCCTTCATCTTGTGCCGCTTTGGCTTTTTGTTGAGAACGCAAAGCGAATAAATCTTGTTGTTGGCGCGTTATTTTGTAGCGCTCAGCAATGTTTTCCGCCGTTTCTGGCATGGATTCAGTGCCATACAATGACTTTAAGACTGGATTAATAAAACGCCAGCCCATAGTGGTGTCTTCTAATGTTTGCTGTCTATCAAACGCTGCGCTTGGTTTGCCCATAACGAATGGAGCACGAGACATGGATTCAACGCCGCCAGCTAATATTAATTCAGCTTCACCGGCTTGAATGGCTCGAAATGCGGTACCGACCGCATCCATACCTGATCCGCATAAACGGTTCATCGTTGTGGCAGACACGCTATAGGGCATGCCAGAAAGTAGCGTAGCCATGCGCGCCACGTTACGATTGTCTTCACCTGATTGATTGGCACAACCAAAAATAGCATCGTCAATGGCCGCTGGATCAAGATCTGGTGCATCACTTAGCACCGCTTGAATGACTTGAGCTAACATGTCGTCTGGGCGAACGGCCGCAAGGGAGCCTGCATAACGGCCAACGGCTGAGCGTCTAGGGTGACAGATGTAAACAGTGCTCATATTGCCTCCTGAGCACTGTGTGCTTTTTCAGTTCGTGCTTTTAATTCGCGTAATACGTGCAGTTCTTTTTCACTTGGTACTGGGGTGGTCTCAAGAGAGTCGGCAAATTTAATTTCCCAGCCAGTCGCTTCAATGACGTCTTCTTTTGTTGTGCCAGGATGCAAGCTGGTGACAATCAGCTCTTTGGTCGCTGGGTCAGGTTTTAAAATACATAAATCCGTAATAACCACGCTTGGGCCACGACCGATATTTGGTAAATTATCTCTGCCTTTGCCATCACGGCCAAAACCAATAGTGGTGATGAAGTCCACGTCTTTTACAAAAGTACGTTTTGAGTGCTTAACCGTAATAAAAACTTCTTTGGCGTTAGTAGAAATTTCCGGCGCACCGCCACCACCCGGTAAACGGACTCTTGGATTTGCATAACTGTGAGCGCCGTTTTTTCCGCCTTCAGGATGATTAGCTGCAATAACCGTGGTATTCAAATTCGCAAAACGGTCGATCTGTGCTGTCCCTAAAAAGCCAACATCGATGTGGCCACCTTGTAGCCAATAACGGAACATTTCAGGTACAGATACGGTGGTGAGAGCGGATTCGCACAGTTCACCATCGCCAATGGACAAAGGCAACACTTCAGGTTTGGTTTGCAAGGTGCCGGATTCGTAGATCAAGGTAACATCAGGAGCATGAGTCAGACGCGCTACGTTAGCGGCTTCGCTAGGTAAACCAATCCCCACAAAGCAGGTCATATTATTAGTCAAGGCGCGTGCTGCTGTGATGGTCATCATTTCAGCAGAAGTATATTGAGTCGTATCGTTATGTGTTGTCATATTAAACATCTCCTTGGCCAAACACATGGGATTCTAACCATTGGTTGAAGCTGTCTCTGTCGCGACTGATGTTGTCCCATTGTTTGTAATAGTTGTTGTCTCGGTCGTAATAGCCAAGCGTATAAGAAGGTTTCGCGCCTTCTGGTGCAACTGCAATAGCGTCAATTGTCCATGCTGGTAAGACGCAAGCGTTTGGTGTGACTTCCAAGTTATCGACAATTTCTTCTACTGTGACAATGCTGCGTTTGGCTGACAGAACAACTTCTTTTTGAACGCCAATAATTCCTTCGATAAGCACATTTCCTGCGCGATCTGCTTTTTGGGCATGAATAATGCCCACATCAGGTTTAATGGCTGGAATGGCCGCTAACTGCTCGCCAGTAAAAGGGCAAATTATGGAGGCAATCTCTTTGTTGACGAGTGGCAACTCACTGCCCACGTAACCGCGAAAAACCGCCAATGGGAGACCAGCCGCACCAGCTTCATAAGCATTCGCCATAGCAGCATGGCTATGTTCAACCGTTTCTAGTGCGCAAGGGTAATTATTTTCTATGGCATCACGAACCCGATGAAGCGAGCCAACACCAGGGTTTCCGCCCCAAGAAAAAGTTAATTTTCGAACACAACCTGCGCCTACTAATTGGTCATAGATAAGATCTGGTGTCATACGAATTAGGGACAAATTACGTCGCTTTTGACGGATGATTTCGTGCCCTGCGGCGAAAGGGATTAGATGTGTAAAGCCTTCAAGTGCAATGGAGTCACCATCTTTTACATAAGTAGCGACAGCGTCTTTAAGTGTCATAAACTTCGTCATAATGTATCCTGTTCGTTATACGAATTTAAGTTTGCAATACGAACAAGATAGATCAATCTAGGATTAATGGTCAAGCCAAAATTTTGTATTTGTCTTTTTTATCTGGATTTAGATAAAAAATGCGATGAAAAGTCTCTTCCCTCTAGCTAGCCTGTAACGAATCATAAATAATGGCGAGGTTATTAATGGCAATGAGTAAACTGGGTATGAATGAGGAAAAGCTGTCACCGGATCATAGAGATTATGTAGGTGCATTGGCGTCAGGACTGGATGTCATAATGGCATTTGATCCACAGCATAAGGAAATGACGCTGTCTGAAGTGGCCGAGCAAACAGGAATGGACAGAGCAAAAGCTCGACGTTTTTTGTTAACCCTGCATGCGCTTGGATACATTAAGCGGGAAGGGCGACAGTTTACGTTAACACCTAAAGTATTGGCGCTCAGCTATGCCTATAATGCCAGTAATGATCATCTCAATGTGGTTGAGCATTATCTGCATGACATCACCGCACAGCTTGGTGAATCTTCGTCTCTTGCCGTGCTGGATCAACAAGACATCATGTATGTGGTTCGTTCGCCAGCAGCCCATCGTTTGATGTCGATAGCTTTAAGTGCTGGAACACGATTGCCTGCTGCTTATACTTCTATGGGTCGTATGCTGGTTGCTAAGTTGCCATCAGAAGAACAAAAAGAATGGCTCAAAAATGTTTCTCTTGAGGCGTTTACTCAGCTTAGTATTGTCGATAAGCCTGCTTTTGAGCAGATGCTTAAACAAGTTGCTGAACAGAATTTCTGCATAGTTGATCAGGAGCTAGATCTTGGTCTACGTTCGTTGGCTGTTCCAGCATTCACTTTTGATGGATCCTTGCTTGGGGCGATTAATCTCAGCACTAATGCATCGCGAGTAAGCCACCAAACTTTGATAGAAGAATACTTACCTGTGCTGCGGGAAGTAGCAGAACAAATTCGTTTGCACACCAAATAACCTTGGTATTCATTAATAGTTATAAACTGCTTTGATGATTCTCAACCAGATTTTTGAGGATCTTAACGGCCAGCGCTGTAATGGAATCCATAGGTTCTTTTCTACGACTAAAAATAACCGGACAGGTGATGGATTTATCCTGCAAAGGAATAAACACTACATCATCTCGTCCAAAATGCCTTACTTGTTCGGACACCAGAGCAAACCCCATTTCAGAAGCGACTAAGCCCAACGCCGTTTGTAAGTCATTTACTTGTTGAGTTACATTTGTTGTCATTCCTCGACTGGTAAACAATGAAGTGCAAATATCCGCGAAGGTAGGAGTAGCAGCTTGGCCTGCCGGATACAAGATCATCGGCATCTTCGCTAGTTCTTCCAGAGTCGGTTCACCTTTTTTAAGAAGCGGATGCCCGACATGTAATGCAACTAATAAGGGTTCTTGGAATAAGATAGTTTGTTCCACTTGTTCGTCGGGAATTGTTAAACGACCAAAACCAATATCAATTTTCCCTGTTTTTAATGCCTCGATTTGTTCGCCTGTTTTTAAATCGTGCAGCAAAATATTGGCGTTGGTTTGTTGGCGTAAATCCCTAACCAGCGATGGCAATTGACCATAAAATACCGAAGGCACAAACCCAATACTGAATACAGCTTTTTGCTCTTCAGCTATTCGGCGGGTATTTTCGATAACCATATCGGCTTTAGCCAGCATCTGCTTTGCTTGCTCCCAAAAATATTTTCCCGCAGGGGTCAGTGTTAATCCTCTAGAGTGACGATCGAAAAGTTGCGCACCAACATCTTCTTCCAGCTGCTTTATCTGTCTTGTTAATGGCGGTTGAGCAATAAAGAGCTTTTCAGCAGCACGGGTTAGGTTTTTCTCCTCGGCAACAGCGCAGAAATAACGTAGATGTCTTAACTCCATCATACCTCCAAGGTATTACTAACAACTTATTTGATATTGGTTCTCTGTATCTGCAGAGTTTAACGTAGAGCAACTAAAAATAATGGAACATACACTTCTAGCATAATCATTTGCATGAGGCAGTAAGCAACTTACGTCACATCATTTGATCCAGCAAATAATAATTATAAAAATAGGTTATTCGTAATGAAAAAATTATCTTCCTGTTTTACTACTCTAGCGCTGTGCTCTTCTTTATTCAGTGGTTTTCTTCATGCTTCTGAATGTGACCCTGGAGAGCGAGTTGTTAAATTTAGCCATGTTACTGGAGGCACAACACATCCTAAAGTCATTTTGATTAATGAGTTTGCCGCAAACGTCAATCGTGAAATGAATGGTCGATTGTGTGTTGAGGTGTATCCGAACTCTACTCTCTTTGGCGATTCAAAAGAGCTGGAAGCCTTGCTTTTAGGTGATGTTCAATTATTAGCGCCTTCTATTGCAAAGTTTGGTGCCTTTACAGATAAATACGCCGTATTTGATTTACCGTTTTTGTTCAAAGATCTCGACCAGATTATCCGCTTTACAAAAACGCCAGAAGCTAAAGATTTACTTCATGTTATGGAAGATTCCGCCGGTTTTGTTGGTTTAGGTTATTGGATGTCAGGTATGAAATACTTTACCGCGAACAAACCTTTGCTTGTGCCAAGTGATGCCAAAGGGTTAAAAATTCGTGTCCAATCGTCCACAATTGCAAAAGAAATGATCAGAGCTATGGGGGCTTCGCCACAAGTCATAGCATTCTCCGAAGTTTATGGTGCTTTGCAAACGGGCGTGGTCGATGGTCAGGAAAATACTTGGTCAAATATTTACACGCAAAAGTTTTACGAAGTACAAGACAGTGTTACCGAAACCAACCATCAAGTTCTCGCTTATTTGTTTGTCACTTCGAGCGATTTTTTAAACAGTCTGTCTGATGACGATCGCACACAATTTTTAGGTCTGGTGGACAGGGCAACGGAATCAGCCAACAAGCTAGTAAAAGAAAAAGATGCGGTGAATCGCGAGAATATCCTTCGTGCTGGTGGAAAAATAAATACTTTAACACCGGAACAACGAGCGGAATGGGTCAATACCATGGCTCCGATATGGAAAGAGTTTGAAGGTTCGATAGGTAAAGGTTTGATTGAAACCGCCGCGGGTGCTTGATGTATTCGTTGGCTGATTAAAAAAGCGCCCATTTTGAAGTGACCCCCAATGTTGTTTGTCCAACTATTGGGGGTCACTTCATTTTAAGGCGCTTTTTTTATCGCTAATGATAATTACATTAACATCATGAAGGTTATGGCATTGCCACATTTGATAGCAGTAATACCTAAAAAGTATTGCTAAGAACTAAATTGATATTTGTCCTCTGTTTAGAGTGGGTCTAGTGTAGGAAAAAACAATAAACGGACGCACCTTAGCATGACATCGAAAATTACCCATATTGAAACAATGCTTGTGGATATTCCCACGATTCGCCCTCATAAATTATCTATGACGTCTATGGCCGTGCAAACCATGGTGATTGTTCGTATCAAAGATGATCAAGGTCGTGAAGGCTTAGGCGAGGGCACGACTATTGGCGGTTTGGCCTATGGTCCTGAAAGCCCAGAAAGCATTAAAATGAACATTGATACCTACCTTGCCCCTTTGCTTATCGGTCAGCCGCTTCATAGCATAAAGCTGCTTGTTCAACGTTTAAGCATGTCCGTACGAGGCAATATGATTGCCAAATCGGCCTTACAAACTGCGTTGTTGGATTTACAAGGCAAACATCTAGGCGTTCCTGTCTCCACCTTGTTGGGTGGTGCTATTCACCAACATATTCCATGTCTATGGGTATTGGCCTCTGGCGATACAGATAAAGACATTGCTGAAGCAAAAGCACTGATCGCTAGCGGTCGTCACTGCGACTTCAAACTTAAAATTGGTTCTCGACATGTTAATGACGATGTTGCTCATGTGGCGGCTATCAAAGCAGCATTGGGCAATAGTGCGAGTGTGCGAGTTGACGTAAACCAAGCGTGGGATGAGGCAACGGCTACAAAAGGCATGGCCGCACTTCAAGAAGCAGGTGTGGATTTAGTTGAGCAACCAACCCCAGCAAAAGAATGGGATGCTTTAGTTCGACTGTCGCAAAAATTTACTATTCCTATCCTAGCGGATGAAGGTGTCGCTGATGCTTCAGACGTTTTCCAGCTTGCTCAACGTGGTTTTAATGGCGGTATCGCTTTGAAAATTGCCAAAGCAGGTGGACCGATTGAGGCGCTTTATGCCGCTACCGTTTCCTCTGCATCTGGTATGGGGTTATATGGTGGTACTTTATTAGAAGGTTCCATTGGCACCGCGGCGTCTATTCATGCTTGGTCAACTTTACCTAAATTGCATTGGGGCAGTGAAATGTTTGGTCCTCTTCTTTTGCAAGATGACATTATCAAACAGCCGCTTCGTTACCATGATAACGGCGTGGATGTTCCACAGTTACCAGGGTTAGGAATCGAAATTGACGAGATAAAGCTTGCGCTTTATCGACGTAAATAACACAGCACCAACGTAAACAATAACGAGGAAATGAACATGCTTTTTAAAGTTGAAATGACGGTGAATATTCCTAAAGACCTTCCGGTTGCAGAGGCAGATGCAATCAAATTGAAGGAAAAAAACTATTCACAAGAATTACAAAAAGCTGGTATTTGGGTGCACTTGTGGCGTGTCGTGGGACAGTATTCTAATGTGAGTATCTTTGACGTAAAAGATAATGCTCACTTGCATGAAATCCTTACTGGCTTGCCTTTATACCCATTTATGACGATGGAAGTGACAGCCTTATGTCAGCATCCATCGTCTATTAAATAGCTCTAACTTTTTAAATAAAAATAAATTTAATAAAAGTGCTGTTATGGCACACAAAAGCGGAGAGATTAAAATGACTGTTAAAACAATTCAAACAGAAGCAGTACAAACGTTATTGAAAAAAGTGGCTGGCTTGGACAAAGAACAAGGCAACCCACGTATGAAGGAAATCATTTTTCGTTTAGTGTCAGACATCTACAAGATGATTGAAGATCTAGATATTACACCAGATGAATTTTGGCAGGGTGTGAACTATCTAAATGACCTTGGTACGACGAAAGAAGCCGTTTTGCTTGCACCAGGTTTAGGTTTTGATCACTTCTTAGATATTCGTGAAGATGCGAAAGATGAAGCAGCAGGTCTAGCAGGTGGTACACCACGTACTATTGAAGGCCCTCTATATGTAGAGAATGCACCAATTTCTGAGGGTGAAACGCGCATGGATGATGGTCAATCTCCAGGCCAAGGCATGTGGCTTCACGGTAAAGTAGTGGATGAAGATGGCAAACCTGTAGCGGGTGCTGTTGTTGACCTTTGGCATGCAGACTCTAAAGGTGGTTACTCTTATTTTGACCCAACACAAAGTGAATTCAATCTACGTCGCAGAGTGATCACGGATGCAGACGGTTGCTACCGTGCTCGTAGTATCGTGCCAAACGGCTACGGCGTTCCACCAGAAGGTAATACCATTAAAGTACTTCAGAGCCTTGGCCGTCACGGTAACCGTCCAGCTCATATTCATTACTTTGTATCTAAACCAGGCTACAAGCATCTAACAACACAGATTAACTTGGCGGGTGATGCATACACTTACGATGACTTCGCTTTTGCCACTCGTAATGAATTGGTTGTTGACGCAACACCAAAGAGTGACAATGCACACGGCTTTGACAGCGAATATTTGGACGTTGAATTCAATGTTGAAATCCTTAAAACGGACAAAGCAGAATTAGCAGATAAGCATACTCGTGCACGTGCGTCAGTTGCTTAACACTAATTAGCTGTTAACGAAAATCCCTTGTTGAGATCAATAATCAACAAGGGATTTTTAATTTAAACAATTAAACCAATTCGGCTAGATAGTTTTTCCACTCTTTAGTTTTGCCATAATAATTACTGTGTGGTAAACGCGTTAAACGATCATCTTTTTCTAAGATAAAAGTAGGATAGCCGCTAACTTGCAATTGTCCCATGAGATCATGGCTTTCTTGCACTTGGCTTAGCATTTTTGCTTCAGAGTCAGCCATTTTTTCGCTCCATGTGGTTTTGTCTAATCCCATAGAAACAGCTAGATCCGCTAAAACATTCAACTCATCTAAATGCTTACCATCTTGGTAATGTGCTTTTTGAATCGCTGCTAGCATCTTGTGTGCTTCGATCCCCATGTCTTGACCAACAAGAAAGGCGCGAGTTGTGGAATACGAATCCACGATAAAATCGCCAGCGCCAGCAACTCTCGCTTTATAAGCATCACCAAAGTGTGCTTTCGTCATAGCGGCTATTTGACTGTCAGCTTGCAAAATATGTTGCCTAAAAGACGGATCAATTGCTCGTTTCGGAATCATGCCACCAGGGTGATAAGTGATTTCAAACTCAGGCACTTCTGCCAGTATTTCGACTAAGGCTGTTGCGCCATAGCACCAACCACACATTGGATCGAAGAAGTAATGAACTTTTACCATTTCATTTCACCTTTATGTACTTTCGCAGCGATGTTTAGGTTCAACGCACCTTGAGCATCTGGATATTTTGCTGACATTGTCTTAATCAATTCAGCGCTGTCCTTGCTGTTTTTCTTCGCCTTTTGGAAGTCTGTGATGTAGTTAAGAGAGAAGGTAATGTTATCTGCAGTCAACTCGGTACCTTGAGTCATGTGACCAGGAACAACTGTTGTCGGTTTAAGCGCAAGCATTTCTTGCAACTGTGCTTTCCAAGCAGCTTGAGTCTCATCAGATTGTGCATCTGCCATCCATAAATGCATATTTCCGAATACCGCTACGTTACCCAAAATGGCTTTGTTTGCAGGAATCCAAAGGTAAGGACAGCTTGCCAAAACACCTTCAGTACCACGAATCTCAATAGTCTGACCATCAACAGTCAAAGTAGACTGAGTGTAAGCCGTAGGAACGATAGGATTAACTGGTGCGTTTGCACCCATTTGAGGTCCCCAAAAAGCTAATTTACCCGCCAGTTTTTGTTCAATTGCAGCTTTTACCGCAGGAGTCGTAATGATATCTGCTTTAGGGAAAATAGTGTGCAGAGTCTCGGCACCGAAGTAATAATCAGGGTCCGCTTGGCTAATGAAAATAGTTTTTAGTTCTTTATTGGCATCCAATACTTTGGCGGCAATGCGCAGTGCATCGGCTTTAGTAAAACCTGCATCAACAACCATGGCTTCGGTTTCGCCATAAACCAAAGTAGAGGTAACACCAAAGCTGCCAGGCGCTGCATTATATATATCTAGAGTTAATGGTTTAGTGTCTGCAGCAAAAGCAGAATGAGCGATAAGTGCAAAAGCCGCCAATGTAATCAATTTTTTCATGATTCTCTCCAAAGAGTGATTGTGTAATTCATGTGGCCATAATAGAGAATTGACGTGCTCGGAAAAATACACAAAAATGAGCATGATTGTTTCTTATATCGTGCAAGTGGGTGAGTAGAATTATGGACAGAGTGATAGCAGCAAAAGTTTTTATCGATGTTGCCCAATCGCGGAGCTTTTCTCGCACCGCAGATCGTTTGAATATGTCACGACCAATGGTGACGCGGTATATAGAAGCGATGGAGGATTGGTTAAAGATTCGTTTGTTGCATCGCACAACACGAAAAATATCACTGACTAGCGCTGGTGAAGCCTGCTTAAAAGACGTCGAGCTTTGGTTGGAGCAAGCCGATAATTTTATATCCTTGGTGAATACCAGCGAGGAGTTGTCAGGCTTGGTGAGAATAACGTCCAGCATGTCGTTTGGTTTTTCTCAACTGATGCCTGCCATTCAAGATTTCATGGATCAACATCCTAAAGTTCATATCGATATTGATTTAGAAGACAGCACCGCAGATTTAACCGAAAAAAGCATCGACCTTGCCATACGAATCGCCTCTAATCCAGATCCTTCTTTAATCGGTAAACCCATTGCTGTTTGTGAATCTGTTTTAGTTGCGTCTCCGGCTTACCTTGAAAAATCTCGCCAAACGATAGGTGACATTCAGCATCCACAAGACTTAATAAACCACGATTGCTTGGGTTACAAAAACTTAGAACGTCATATCTGGCATCTATCCCAGCATGACCAATTTGAATCTGTTTCTTTGGATTGTCGTTTAAGCATCAATGAAGCAACGGCACTTTTGCATGCTACATTGAATGGAATGGGTGTTTGTCTTCAGCCTACTTATTTAGCGAATCGCTATATTAACGACGGCAGCCTTTGCCATGTCCTGCCGGAATGGAAACCCAAAGACCTGATTATCTACGCGCTTTATTCGTCTCGAAAGCATTTATCACCCAATGTTCGCGCTTTAATCGATCATCTAGACAGCTACTTTGCTAAGCATCCTTGGTGATAATAAAAGTAACGATTCGAATAGAGTTTTCGTTCAGCCTATTTCCTAAAGTGTTCCGCCAACGCTTGCCATTGATCTTCTGATTGAGCAGCGAGCATTTCGCCGTCTAGCATGGTTGGGCTGTATTCTTGACCGTCTAGTGTTCGGCAGATACCGCCAGCTTGGGTGTGAACCAGTACGCCAGCGGCGTGATCCCAAGGAAGCATTTTGTAAGTCAAACTGAAGTTAAAGTGACCTAGGGCGATTTGTCGATAAGCTGGGCAAGAGGGTAGGTTGTTGATGCGTACAAAGCGAGAGCCTTTTAGTGCGAAGTCTTGTTTTCTCTGACCGGTATAAGAGTTAACCGACATGATGCCAGCGAGTTTATCTAGATCTGGTTCTGCAGTGATGTGCAAGGCCAGTGGCGCTTGAGCGGGAGTTTGATTCTTGCCTTTTTCATTCATGGCGGTGCGTTGGAAAAATGCGCCTTCGCCTAGGTTGGCATAAATCCAGTCGTCGTTGACGGGATCATAAAGCAAGCCAAAACGCGTTACGCCTTTCACTACCACGGCAAGTATGATGCCGAAATCTGATAAGCCATGTGCGTAGTTCCATGTGCCATCGATTGGGTCGATGATTACGCAAGTATCTGCTGTACCAATTTTATCAATAGTCGATGGATCTTCGGCTACCGCTTCTTCGCCGACGATTTCCCAATTAGGAAACGCTTGCTGAATTTCATCGGTAATGAAGGCTTCGCTGGCTTTGTCGGCAATGGTGACAAGGTCCGTTAGACTGCTTTTGGTTTCTACGTCTGTGGCACTAAGTTGGCGAAAGCTTGGCATGACGATCTCTTGGCCTGCTCTACGGACGATGCTGATCAGTCTTTCTTGAGTTGGTTTATTGAGGTTCATACGCTGCCATTCCTTATATCTGCTTTACATAATACAGAATTATATCTGATGAGGATGATGGTTTGTTGATCAGTAAGAAAGGATTTTAGCTTTAAGGTGATCTGTATTGACAAGACTAAAATAAAAGGTCAGGATAAAGATCCTTTTATGAATAAATATTCATCCTGTAATGTTTGCCTACTAATAGGCGAAAAAGTATAGGCTAATTCGGGTTAGTTTTTTTTGTCTATCCTGAATAAATATTCATAACTGAAAATAAATTCAAATAAATATTCATTAGGAGGATGTATGAATCCTTTCCAGCTTGGCATTGAAGAGCTTGAAAATAAGTCTCGAGCGATTAGAAGAAAAATAATAAGGCTCAATGCTGATAGTCCAGCAGGTGGTCATACTGGTGCGGATCTTTCGCAGGTGGAAATTATCACTGCGTTGTATTTTCGTATATTGAATTGCGCTCCTGATCGGTTGGCAGATGATACGCGAGATATTTATATCCAATCCAAAGGCCATGCTGTCGGTGGTTATTACTGTTGTTTGGCTGAGGCGGGTTATTTTCCTGAAGCATGGCTGCCGACGTATCAATATAACGACTCTCATTTGCCTGGTCATCCTGTGCGTCAGAAAACACCAGGAGTGGAGTTAAATACTGGCGCTTTAGGTCATGGTTTGCCTGTTGCTGTTGGATTGGCTTTGGCGGCGAAACGTGATGCTAGCCCGAGAAAGGTGTATGTATTAACGGGAGATGGTGAGTTAGCCGAAGGCAGTAACTGGGAAGCCGCGTTAGTAGCTGCCCATTATAAGCTGGATAACCTTATTGTAATTAATGATAAAAATAAACTGCAGTTGGCAGGTTCAACCGAATCTATTATGAAAACCGACCCGCTAGATAAAAAATGGCAGGCGTTTGGTTTTACTGTCACTCAATGTGATGGCAATAATGTTGCTTCCGTGGTGGAGACATTGGAAGGCCTTAAAGCTGAAGGTAAACCCAATGTGGTGATTGCCAATACTACGAAAGGCGCTGGGGTTTCTTTTATTGCTGGCCGTCCTGAGTGGCATCATAGAGTGCCAAAAGGTGAAGAAGTAGAACTTGCATTGAAGGAGCTAAGCGATGTCTAACAGTGAACATTTTGCCAATATCATGGTGCAGTGCTTTATAGAAGCGGTAAACAACGGCGTAGATCTTGTACCTGTTGTTGCTGATTCAACTTCCACTGCCAAAATAAAACCTTTTGTGGAGGCGTTTCCTGATCGTCTGGTGAATGTGGGAATTGCAGAGCAAGCGATGGTTGGTACAGCGGCAGGTTTAGCGCTCGCGGGGAAGGTCGCTGTGACATGTAACGCCGCGCCTTTTTTAATTTCACGGTCTAATGAACAAGTCAAAGTCGATATTTGTTACAACAATACCAATGTGAAGTTATTTGGTCTTAACTCTGGCGCAAGCTATGGGCCATTGGCCAGTACGCATCATTCTATTGATGACATTAGCGTCATGCGTGGGTTTGGCAATATTAAGATTTTTGCACCGGGTTGTCCTATTGAATGCAAGCAAATCATTGAATACGCCATTGCTGAAAAAGGCCCTGTGTATATTCGAATGGACGGCAAAGCTTTGCCAGAATTGCATGATGAACATTATCGGTTTATTGCAGGGGAGCCATCTTTACTTCGTAGCGGTAAAGACGTGGTTATCTGTGCGTTAGGGTCTGTGGTTCACGAAGCTGTCGCTGCATCGGACGCATTGAAAGAGCAAGGAATAGAAGCTTCCGTGGTCAATGTGTCCTCTATTCGTCCTCTTAATAAAAGTACTTTGGGTCAGATGCTTGGCGGGACGAAACACATTATTAGTATGGAAGAGCACAATATTAATGGTGGGCTGGGAAGTGTGATTGCAGAAATCATGGCAGAGCAGGGCATTGTAGCTAAGTTGGTACGTCTTGGTGTCGGCGATGGTGCTTATGCGGCCGCAGGAGATCGTCCCTATACTCGTAAAATGCTTTCTATCGATAGCATGGGTATTGTTGCTGTTTGCCAACAATTGGTTAGTGAAAAATAGTGCAAAGCGAGACATCGAATGCGTAATGTAATTTTAGCGATAGATGAAGGTACGACAAATGTGAAGTCGCTGCTTTTGAATAAGCGCGGAGCGGTTATTGGTAAAGGTTCTGTTGCTTTGTCGATTAGTCATCCGTCAGCGGGTCTAGTGGAACAAGACCCTATTGAGATCATTGAAAAAATGAAAGCCTCTATTGCCTTGGCAGTGAACTCTGTTGCCGATGAAGTGGTGATTGAGGCGGTGGCGATCAGTAATCAGCGAGAATCTGTTGTGCTTTGGGAAAGAAGTAGCGGTAAGCCTTTAACTCAAGTTATGAGCTGGCAATGCCGTCGTTCTGAATCGCTTTGCGAAGTACTGCGAAAGGACGACGTTTTTAGTCAATATGTTCAGCAGGCAACTGGCTTGATCCTCGATCCTATGTTTCCTGCTACGAAAGTGTCCATGGCTCTTCAGCAGATCCCAGATGGTCATGGCCGAGCTGAGAGAGGAGAAATTTGCATAGGCACAATGAATTCTTGGATGGTTTGGAATATGACCGCCAATAATGTGTTTGTGACGGATGCGTCTAATGCTTCTCGAACACAGCTTTATAATATTGAGAAGCAAGTTTGGGACGAGACTATTTTAGAACGTTTAGGCATTGCAGCGGCGGCTTTGCCTGTCGTTGTGCCTTCTTCCCATGTGGTGGGTTTGACTCATGAATTTGGTGTGCTTTCGCATGGTATTCCGATTGCGTCGCAAATTGGCGATTCTCACGCTGCTTTATACGGTCATGGCGGCTATCAAACCGGAGTGGTTAAGGCAACTTATGGGACAGGCAGTTCAGTAATGGCGGCGATGCCGACACTGCCTAAGATACGGAATGAAATCAGTACGACCATTGCTTGGGATGATTCGGCATTGTTTTATGGTTTAGAAGGCAATATTACCCATACGGGATCGGCAATCGATTGGGCTCGACGTATGTTGGGTGTTGAAGATATGGAGACGATGTGTCAGTTGGCCGCGCAAGCTGATGTCGATCATTCGGTATTTTTTGTGCCGGCTTTGTCAGGGCTTGGCGCTCCTTATTGGGATTTGGAGGCGACAGGTGTGTTTTGTGGCTTGAAAAGTGCGACTGAGCGAGCGGATATTGCTCGCGCTACGTTTGAATCGGTGCTTTTTCAAGTGGCGGATGTGTTTAATCTTATAGCGGAAGAGCTGCCAGAAAAGATTGAATATTTGTCTGTAGATGGTGGTCCGACGCTCAACGATTGGTTGATGCAAGCTCAAGCGGACTTGTTGGGCGTTACTATTCGTCGGGGGGAAGTAGCGGAAGTCTCTGCTGTAGGAGCAGGGTATCTTGCCGGGTTGGCCATTGGTTGGTGGAAGAACGAGGAAGAACTCACCCACTTAGAAAGTCGCAGTCATTTATTTACGCCTAGAAAAGACAAATATGACTACTGGCAAAATCGCTATCAGGGTTGGGCATTGGCGGTTAAGAAATCTAGATTGTCGGCTTAATACTTTGTTAGATGAAAAGCATTAAATATGAATCATTGATGTAATGGCTGATCCGTCATATCTATTTGATTTTATTAATTTTTTATTTTCATCTTTGTCTTTTTTAAATAAATAATGCTTCAATTTAATTTATTTCATTGGTGATGTAGACATCTACTGAGGTGTTTATTACACTATAATTGCATAAATAACTAAGTTTGAATAAATATTCAAGAAGGGTAATAATATGAATAAGAAAATCCTTATCTCTGCTTTGTTTGGTTTATCTGTTGCCTTCTCTGGGGTTGCCTCAGCAAGTGGGTTGATCGCTATCATCACGCCTTCTCATGATAATCCGTTCTTTAAATCTGAAGCGATGGGCGCTAAAGCCAAAGCGGAAGCGTTAGGTTATACGACGCTTGTTGTGTCCCATGATGATGACGCTAATAAGCAAGACCAGTTAATTTCGACGGCGATAGCAAGAAAAGCAAAAGCTATTATCCTTGATAATGCTGGAGCTGACGTCACTATTGGCGCGCTTGAAAAAGCCAAAGCGGCTGGTGTGCCAGCGTTTCTTATTGACCGAGAAATCAATAAAACGGGCGTTGCTGTTTCGCAGATTGTTTCGAACAATTATCAAGGTGCGCAGTTAGGTGCTGAGAAATTTGTTGAGCTAATGGGCGCGGAAGGCTCCTATGTTGAATTATTGGGTCGTGAGTCTGACACCAATGCCCGAGTTCGCTCTCAGGGTTATCATGATGTGATTGATGACTACACTGGCCTTAAAATGGTGGCTCAGCAAACGGCAAACTGGAGTCAAACAGAAGCGTTCACTCGTATGGAGTCAATTCTACAAGCACATCCTGATATTAAAGGGGTAATTTCAGGGAACGATACTATGGCATTGGGTGCCGAAGCTGCTTTAAAAGCCGCTGGCCGCAGTGATGTTATTGTTGTTGGCTTTGATGGAAGCGACTACGTTCGTGACTCTATTTTGGCGGGGGCGAACATAAAAGCCACTGTATTGCAGCCAGCTTGGGAACAAGCTCAAATGGCGGTTGTTCAAGCAGATAAATACATTAAAACAGGTTCTACAGGCTTAGAAGAGAAGCAGCTTATGGATTGTGTGCTAATCGACGAGTCTAATGCTAATCAATTAGATACTTTTGCATTGAAGTAATGACCACTCGGAAATAAAGCCAAGTTTTGGCTTTATTTCCTCTTCGTTTGGAAATTATAAGTGCCAAAGGATGTAGAAAATGTTTAAAAATGCTGTATTTAAAATATTATTTTTGAGCGCTATGACTATTAGTTTAGCGGGTTGTCACGTTGTTGATTTAGATGAAAATGGTAAACCTATTATTCCTATGTCTGCTGCCGAGGCTGGGTTGCTCAAAAACATGACGCCGGAGGCAATATCTGAAAAGCTTTGGCCTTTAGTTAAGAAAGATGCACGAGATAATGCTGTCGAGTTATCAAGCATTAAAAAAGATACCAGTTTAGTGTCTTTTGTAAGATTTCAGGGGGTTGTTAGCCGTTTAGATGAGTCAGTTATTAAAAAATCTCTGATCATAAAAAGTGGTGATTACGACATTGAGCTACAAATAGGCTCTATTATTAAAGGCAATTCCATTCGGGATTCTGCTTCTATTATTTCTTTTGATAAATTTAAAAACCAAATTCAATTTGCTCAATTATCGAAAGCCTTAAATAAAAAGTCTATCAGCCAAGTTATTCAACCTGATGCAAGTTGGGCTGGAAAAACAGTCAATGTGCTTGCTGCTGTGACGATTAACAACAATAAGATTACTTATGCTGTTCCTTTAGAGATTAAAGAGGGGGGGTTGTAATGTCGGTAGTTGATGAAATCGCTGATGAGAATGTCATCTTAAAAGCAGAAAATATTTCCATGATATTTCCTGGTACCAAAGCGTTAGACCAGGTCACTTATAAGGTCTATAAAGGCGCCGTAAATGTCATTATTGGTGAAAATGGCGCTGGCAAGTCGACTCTGATGAAAATTATTTCTGGTGTTCAGCAACCTTCAGAAGGGCAACTCTATTTGAAAGGAGAGGCCATCAATATTACTAGCCCTAGATTTGCTGCACAGCATGGTATTGGCATGGTTCATCAAGAATTAAATTTGTCTGAGAACCTTTCTGTTGCTGAAAATCTTTTCTTGGGGCGCGAAAAACAAACAGGTCTGTCGCCGATAGATACCAAGAGTCAAAATCAGACCGCCAAAGAGGTCATGGCACGATTAAAACAAGACATTGATCCGAATGAATTGGTGGGCAATTTAAAAGTGGGTCAAAAGCAGTTAGTCGAAATTGCCAAATCTCTGATTACCAATGTTGATATTTTGATATTAGATGAGCCTACTTCTGCGTTAAGTAAAAAAGAAGTGAAGATTTTATTTGATGTCATTAATGATCTGACCAGTCAGGGCGTGTCGATTGTCTATATTTCTCATCGCTTAGAAGAGCTGATGGAAATAGGTCAATACATCACTATTTTGAGAGACGGTAAATTTCAGTCTTCCGCTTTGGTTAACGAGATTGATGTGGCGTGGATTGTACGGGAAATGTTGGGTAGCGATCCTGTGAGTAACTTCTTAAAGCCCGGTCGAACTTTTGGTGATGTGGTGCTAGAAGCAAAAGGCATTACTCAGATTAATGACGCTGAATCTCGTTTGGTTGATGAGGTTTCATTTTCATTAAGAGCAGGTGAGATTGTTGGTATTTATGGCTTGATGGGAGCCGGAAGAACCGAGTTGTTTGAGTGTCTAGTTGGTAAAGCAGATTACTCCGGCATTTTTTCTTTGAACAATCAAAATATCAATGCAAAAACACCCACCTCAGAACGGATAAAAATGGGGATTGGTTTGGTTCCTGAAGATCGAAAACAGTCTGGTATTTTTCCTATTAGTTCGGTTTCAAATAACTTGTCTATGTCCAGTTTATGGAAGCGATTAAAGCGTTTCGCGATTAATGAGCTAGAAGAAAGAAAATCAGTCAGCTATGCCATTAGAGAGCTTTCTATCAAGGTGTCATCTCCTATGGTTGAGATACAAGCATTGAGTGGTGGCAATCAACAAAAGGTTGTTATTGGCCGATCTTTGCTAACAGAACCCACTGTGCTTTTACTAGATGAACCAACGCGGGGCATTGATGTTGGCGCAAAGGGCGATGTATTTGAAATGATGGTGAAGCTGTCAGAGCAAGGGATCGGTATTTTATTTTCCACTTCGGATCTAAAAGAAATTATGGCGGTTTCTGATCGCATACTGGTTATGTCCAACGGGAAAATAACCGCAAATGTATTGAGAGATGAAGCAGATGAATCAAGTTTGGTTTTTGCCAGTGCCCAAGGATTTTAAAAATGAATAATAAAAGTACTTTTTACGACACCAGTAATATTGCGTTACTTATTTTAAAGATGCGAACCTTTATTGCGCTGTTTATAATTTTAGGCTTTTTCTCTTTAACCGTAGATGGTTTTTTAGCGCCTACTAGCTTAATTATTATGATTAAGCATATTTCGATTAATGCTTTTCTCGCCTTAGGAATTACTTTTGTCATTATTACGGCTGGGATCGATTTATCGATTGGTGCGACATTAGGTTTTTGCGGAATGGTTGCTGGTTATCTTATTTCTAACGGTTTAATTATCGAACCATTAGGTATTGCTATTTTTCCTAGTGTTTGGGTTGTCGTACCTATTGTGATTGTTATTGGTGGGCTAATAGGCGCATTGAATGGACTGATTATTACTCGATATAAAGTCGCGCCATTTATTTGTACTTTAGGGACTATGTATATTATCCGCGGGGCGGCGATGTTGCTTTCTGGTGGTGAAACCTTCCCTGGGCTTCAGGGTAATCCTGAATTGGGTAATACAGGATTTGATGCTATTGGTGCGGGGTATCTTCTTGGTCTGCCTATCGCAATTTGGTTGATGTTTATTATGGCCGCCATCATCGCATATATTGCTAAAAAATTGCCTTTTGGCCGTCATGTGTATGCGATTGGTGATAACGAACGTGCTGCTGAACTGTCGGGCATAAAAGTGAATAATGTTAAAATTTGGGTGTATACCATTGCTGGTTTGTGTGCTGCTGTTGCTGGTATTGTGGTGACTTCTCAGTTGGTTGCTAGTCATCCAGCGACAGGGACGGCGTTTGAAATGAACGCTATTGCGGCCGTTGTATTGGGCGGTACGTCTCTGGCGGGTGGCCGCGGCACCATAATGGGAACGTTAATAGGGGCCTTTGTTATTGGTATATTGGCTGATGGTTTGGTCATGATGGGCGTCAGTGAATTTTGGCAGATGGTCATAAAAGGGCTTGTGATTATTATCGCTGTCATCATTGATCAAATGCAGAATAAATTGCAATACAAAGCGGCCATTAGCTCTCAAAAATTAGCATCTTAATTTATTGGTTAAGACATTAGTAAAATGATTTTAAAAATTTAAACATAGAGGTTTATTAAATGAAAATAATAAAGCAAGAAGCAACCGCCTAAATTTGTTATCACTTTAGAGTGTCCTTTGGAGAATAAAAATGAAACTAATAAAAGACAAAAAGATTTTAGTTGCTGCTGATTGGGCTGGTTTTCCGCTTAAAGAAGTTATCGTTAAGTATTTGGAAAGCAAAGGTTGGGAAGTGACAGATATTGGTGTGAAAGACCCTGATGATCCAGATGTGGAAATGTTTCATCGCATTGGTTTACGCGCAGGCTCAAAGATTACTGAAAAAGAGTTCGAACGTGCGATTATTTTCTGTGGAACTGGTATGGGTGTTCATTTGGCCGCGGCTAAGTGTCCAGGTGTTCGTTGTGGCGTAGTAGAAAGTGTTCCTGCTGCTCGTCGTTGCGTGATTGGTAACGATGTTAACGTGTTGTCTCTGGGAGCTTGGTATGTCGCGCCAGAAATGGGTAAGGCAGCCGTTGATGCGTTCTTGAACACAAAATTTGGTGATGACCATGAATGGTGGCCAGACTTTTATGAATATCATAAAATTGCTGTGGATGAGATGGAAGCATTTGATTACGACGAATACAAAGCTAATAATTTTGAGGTGCACAAATTAGGTGACTTGACCCTAAGTCTAGTGGAAAGACCTGAAGGACGGTAAGAGCGTATTCGTATTGATAACCCCAGCGTTTTGCTGGGGTTTTGTTTTATTCCTTTTTAAATTATTACTGGCAAAACCGCTATCATGGATGGGCGTGGGCGTGGGCGTGGGCGTTGGCGGTTAAAAAATGTCGCTTAGGTTAATTGTTCAAAATCGCTTCTGCAGTCACTCTGTCTGTGATCAACACATCAATATAATTTCCAGATAATGCGCCTTTTATGGCTTCTACTTTATCTAGGCCGCCCGCTAGAGCAACGACGAGTTCACATGATTCAAGTTGTTCTAGCGACATACCTATTACAGGGTCATCTTCAAGCTTAATAACCGGCTTACCTTCTTTATCGTAGTAATGTAGACAAATGTCGCCTACGGCACCTTTGCTAGCCAGTTCTTTTAATATCTTTGTATCGTAGTAGTTGCCAGAATTTCGTAGTAGGTTCGATGGTTCAAGCATGCCGATGCCGACAATGGCAAGGTTTACTTTATTAAACATTTCCACTACTTCTGATACTTCGTCTGTGCTGAGCAGTTTATTTTTGTCTTCTAGAGAATGCTCAATACTTTGTGCTGGCAGCATAAAGGCATCACAGGACAGAATATCCGCCATGTTTTGCGTTAGTATGGTTGCCTGAATATTTCCATTGTGTCCGACACCACCTAACACTTGAATAACGCCTTTTGCTTTTGCTTTGGTTGAGTGTAAGTGGTCGACCATGGAGCGAATGGTATCACTCCAAGAAGAGATACCAATTAGATCACCGTCTCGTAATGAAGTATCTAAATAATGGGCGGCTGAAGAGCCTATCACACGTTTGATCTGTGTATCACTGGGGTTATCTTCAATGTCGACGACAATTACGTTAGAGACGTTGAAACGCTGTTGAATTTGGGATTCTAAACCAATAAAAACAGAAGGCGGCTGAATAACACTGATTTTTACTATGCCTTCTTTGAGACATCGAGTAATCGCTCTAGACACTTGAGATTGTGATAGTCGTAGTGTTTTTGCAATGTCTGCTTGTTTTAAACCATCTTGGTAATAGAGTGTAGCTATTTTTAATAGTAGTCTTTTTTCATCAGCTTTTGACATTATCTCTTGGTCTCTCAACGGTCTTTTATTCTTGAGAACAATAATAAAGGTCGTACCATCAAAATACTATCTTTTCGCCTGTTTAGCGGCTGATAACAGCCACTATCACTACATAAGCGAATCAGGTCACACAATACTATGTTACGCCAGTTGCCTTGCACCGCTACTGTCACTTTGGTGGTGTAGTAAGTTGTCGATTGTGGTTTCTGCGATGTGGTTAAGGGCTTCTATGGTGAAGTAGCCTTGATGACCAGTCACGACGACGTTAGGGAAGGTGAGCATAAGTTGAAAGACGCTGTCTTGGATAATGTGAGATGACATGTCTTCGAAGAAGATTTTGTTTTCTTGTTCGTATACATCTAAACCTAAATAGCCGATTTTTCCGCTGTAAAGTGCGTCGATTGCTTCTTGTGCATGGACGAGTGCGCCACGGCTGGTGTTGATGATCATCACGCCGTCTTTCATTTTGGCTAGGCTGTCTTTGTTGATCAGGTGATGAGTCGAAGGGTTCAAAGGGCAATGCAGGCTGATGATGTCACTTTTTTGGTAGATTTCATCGAGTGGAATGTATTGACAGCCTTGATCGATAAGTTCTTGTGATGGATAAAGGTCATAACATAAAACATGGCAGCCGAAGCCCTTCATTATGCGACAAAACGCCGCGCCGATTCTTCCTGTACCAATGCAACCGACGGTTTTTCCTTCTAAATTAAAGCCCATTAACCCTTCTAAAGCAAAGTTACCTTCTTTTACCCTATGATATGCGCGATGCGTTTTTCGGTTTAACGTCATGATGAGGGCAACAGCGTGTTCGGCGACAGAGGTTGGGCTGTAGTCGGGTACGTGAAATACCTTGATGCCTTCTTTTTTTGCAGCATCGAGATCGACGTTATTGAATCCTGCGCAGCGCAAGGCGATGGTTTTGACGCCTTGTTGCTTTAAACACTGAATGACTTCGGCATTAACATCGTCGTTGACGAAACAAGAGACGGCATCAAAACCTTTTACTAAGCTGATAGTTTCCATGCTTAGACGGCTTTCAAAGTAGGTCATGGATAAGTCTGTCATGTCGGCGAAGGTAGAAAGAGTTCTTTTGTCATAAGGCTTGCAGGAGAAAACAGCGACTTTCATAAAACGTGATCCTGTCGTTTTGTTAGAAAAGGTTATGCCAGTTATAACTTAAAAAAGGCTGATGATGTGCTTTTTATAGTTAATGTGTTGATTTATGGCAATGGGTTTTTGCTTATAAAGGAAAGTTTACCTTATTTAAAGAGCGTAAGATTTTGTAATCTCAGCTAGTTTTTATCGCACATTATTAAGTTATAAGTTATTAATTCATCTACACTTAAAAATTAATTTAGTTGGCTTCATTACGCCTTTTTTAGGTGTCCATGCTGAATAAGATCCTTGCCAGGAGGCAAATGTGAATTGGATATCATCTGAAAATATCTATAACCGCTGGGTGATGGTTACTTTGCTGACTGGCACGCTGATAACTTGCGTCATTACTTATAACGTTCAGCACTCAAACGAAGAAAGAATTAAGCAGGCTGCTTACGATACATCCGTTAACTTAAAGCAGGAAGTTGCTTCAAGAATAGAGCTCTACCAGTATGGACTTCGCGGTGCGCGCGGTGCTGTACTTACGGCTGGTGAAAATACGATAACGCGCGATATTTTTGAACATTATAGCCGATCGAGAGATGTGGATAATGAGTTCGCTGGTGCCCGTGGTTTCGGTTTTATTCGTCGCGTGCCACAATCAGACGTAGATAATTTTACATCACTGGCTCGCCAAGACGGTTGGCCGGACTTTTCTATAAAAATGCTTAATCCTAATTTCAACGAGCATTATGTCATTCAATATATTGAACCTGTGGAGCGCAATCGTCAGGCTGTAGGGTTGGATATTGCTTCTGAGAAAAATCGACGGGAAGCCGCGACTTCCTCTTTATACTCAGGTGAAGTCCGCCTAACCGGCCCAATTACCTTGGTACAAGCCTCAGGAAAACCACAGCAATCTTTTTTAATCTTAATGCCGATTTACCGTGGTGGTAGTACTCCAGTAACTCAGGCAGAGAGAATAGAAAAAGGTTTTGGTTGGAGTTACGCGCCTTTGATAATGGAAGAAGTGCTGGCTGGCTTAAATTATGATCCTACTAAATTTCATTATGAGCTTATTGATATTACGGATTTAGACGACCCTATTCTCTTTTATAATAGCGGTGAAATAGAAGATGACGGTTATGAACAGGTTCAAACGACTTTAGTTTATGGTCGTCATTGGCAGAGTAGATTACATGTTTCCTCAGCCTTTATTGCTGATCTACACCTTTCCGATCCATTTGTATTTTTAGTGGTTGGCTTTTTAATCAGTTTGCTGAGTACTATTTTGGTGATCGTGGTTAGAGTTAACATGGTTCGTCAGCGCGAAGTGATGGCCCATCAGTCAAGAATTACTGCGTTAGTAGAAAGCTCAGCCGATGGCATTATTAGTAAAAATCTAGATGGCGTTATTGTTAGCTGGAATAAAGGTGCTGAGTCAATTTTCGGTTACACAAAGGAGGAGGTTATTGGGCAAAAAGTACTTGATCTGCTAGTACCAAACTCACTTCAAGACGAAGACAAAAGCATATTTTCTAGTGTCAAAGATAAAAAGGAGTCGATATCGATAGAGACTCGAAGAACGACTAAAGCAGGTACTGAAGTTCCCGTTTCTTTAACATTTTCTCCTATTTTTAATGATGACTATGGAATTATTGGTGTATCTCAAAGTATTCGAGATATATCAGAGCGTAAAAAGGCAGAAGCTAAAATCCGAGAGTTGAATACTAATTTAGAACATCAAGTTAAGGAGCGAACCGCTGAACTACTTGATCTGAACTTACTCTTGAATGATGTGGTCAATGCGTCGTCAGAAGTTTCAATCATTGCAACTGATACGAAGGGCATCATTACGCTATTTAATCATGGTGCACAGAGAATGCTGGGCTATACCACTGAGGAAGTAGTCGGCCAGAGAACACCAGTGGGGTTTCACTTACAATCTGAGATAGAGCAGCAGCGTGCTGATATATTTAAAGCAACGGGAACGCATGTTACTGATAATCTGGAAGTCTTAATCTTTAAAGCATTACGCGAGAACTACGATAGTCAAGAATGGACTTATATTGCTAAAAATGGCGTTGCTCGCCCCGTCTCCTTGGTAGTCACACCAATGAAAAGTAGCGATGATGAAGTGATTGGTTTTCTTGGTATCGCGATGGATATTTCCGAGCAAAAGACAACCCAGCGTGAGTTAATTTCTACCAGAGATCAGTTGTTATTGGCTGCCGAAGTTGCCGAGCTTGGGATTTGGACTTGGGATATAGAAAACGACACTCTTGAGTGGAGTGATTTAATGTTTGAAATATACCACCTTTCTAAATCTCAAAAACAAGAAGGGATTAAATACGCACATTGGTATAACCGAGTTCATCCTGATGATAGAGACATGGCCGAAAATGCTTTAAAAGAGGCTGTTGAGGGAATTAATGAATACAATTTAGTGTTCCGAATCGTGTTGCCAGATGATAGCGTCCGTTTTATTTTTGCCAGAGCTTCTTTGCACAAAAATGCCGAAGGCAAGATGACGAAAGTAACAGGCATTAACCGTGATATTACCCAAGAGCGAGAGTTAGAAGATCAGCTACGAAAAGCCAAAGATGAAGCGGATGCTGCTAGCGCGGCAAAGTCCAATTTTCTGGCTAACATGAGCCATGAAATTCGTACGCCAATGAATGCAATTCTCGGCATGCTCCATTTAGTCAAACGTACGACTTTAACTCATCAACAAAATGACTATGTGTCAAAAGCGCAGATATCAGCGAAATCCTTGTTGAGTTTGATTAATGATATTTTAGATTTCTCTAAAGTTGATGCTGGAAAGTTAGAGTTAGAGAAGGCGCCATTTGAAGTCGAAGAATTATTATGTGAACTATCTACTGTCTTGTCTGGAAGTTCGTTAGAAAAAGATGTTGAGCTGATTTTTGATATTGATAAAGACATTCCCGCTTATCTTATTGGCGATAAATTACGCCTGCTGCAAATATTGATTAATCTAGTAAGCAACGCCGTGAAATTTACCCTAGAAGGTAGCGTAGTTTTAGAAATCAAGCCGCTATCTACTGATCCAAGAGTGTCGCGCTTGTCTGTATCTGTAAAAGATACTGGTATTGGTATTGCGAAAGATCAAATAGACTCTATTTTTGATGTGTTTTCTCAAGGAGAATCTTCTACGGCGCGACGCTTCGGTGGTTCAGGGTTAGGTTTGGTTATATGTCGTCGTTTTGTGGAGTTAATGGGAGGCTCCTTACAGGTAGACAGTGTTCTTGGTGAAGGTAGCCGTTTTTACTTTACGATTGATTTACCCATTGCTGATATTCAAGTTGAAAAAATACCTAATCAAACATCGTCAAAAGCGCTACGTATTTTAATTATTGATACAAATGTTGCGACGCAAGTCATTTTTGCTCGTATGGCACTCAGTCTGGGCTGGATGAGTGAAAAAGCCGAATCACTTGAATATGCTAGCAAATTAGTTCACGAGGCTATCAAACAGGGCAAGCCTTATGATGTTGTTTTATTAGACACAAAAACATCTGATTTCAGCGGACAAAAAAGTATAGAAAGCATTAACGCGGTAACTTCTTCATCTGAAAGTCATCCAAAAATAATCTTATTAACCAGTATGATGAGCGATCAATCTGAAAGCGAACTTGAGTCTGTCTCTGGCTATTTATTGAAGCCTGTCACCTTAAGTAAATTATCAGAAGCTGTTTATCAATCTCTCTCAGATGTGAAAACGCCCATAGAGATAGTTCACAGTAATAGTCGTGAAGAAGGGCGCTTAACTGGCGTGTCGTTGCTGTTAGTCGAAGACAATGTTTTTAATCGGCAGGTAGCGACAGAATTATTGATTGCTGAAGGCGCTAGTGTAATGGTGGCGGAAAGCGGGTTAGAAGGCGTTGCCATGGTATTAAATCGAGAAGAGGAAATGTTCGATTTGGTACTGATGGATATGCAAATGCCTGATGTGGATGGTTTGGAAGCGACCAAACAAATTCGTAAAGATGCGAGATTTACCACACTTCCTATTATTGCCATGACTGCTAATGTATCGGAAGTCGATCGTCAGGCTTGTTTTAATGCTGGTATGAATGACCACATTGGTAAGCCATTAGACATCGACCAAATGGTTGCCTGTATCCTTAAGTACACTGTTATTAAGCATCAGGAAAGTGAACATCAGGCAAGTTCGCACAAGCACAATGAACATAAGGAAGGTCAGAGCACGTCATCTGATCCTGTCGAGCCAGCGACAGAGTCTAATGAATACGAAGACATAGAGTCTATCTTGAGTCGCTTTGGTGGTAGTGTTGATCTTTATAAAAGCGTCGTTGAAGGCTTTACTCTTGAGGCAAATGATTTATTAGAAAAGATAAAAGAAGGCGTTGATGAGAAAAACAAAGTAAAAACACGTGAGCACCTTCATACTTTAAAAGGCGCAGCATTGACGATGGGATTACTGAAGCTTTCTAATCACTTGTTTGCCTTTGAAAGTGTATTAAAAACCTCTGAAGACAGTACAGAAATTGAAGCCTGCATGGTTTCTATTAACACGACTGCATTGCATGTTGAGCTAGAAGAAGAGCTTGCTACTATCATTGCTCAACTAAAGTAATTAGTTGATGCATTAAAAAATAGCCTGATCATCACATAATGATCAGGCTATTTTTATCAGTAACAATATTTAAAATAGGCCGTGTTTCAATCGGATAGCTTTCGCAGCACTTTAGATTTCAAGAATAACCTTAGCCATGAGACAAGGTATCTAGCGTCTTTAGTAACCAATCTAGTTCATTATCGCCTTCTAAACGTGCTGCCATGATTTGTTCATGTTCCATAACGCGTTCGCTTAGAGTTAAGAAAAACTTCTCGCCTTTTTTGGTCATAAATAAAGCATAAGAACGGCGATCATTGATAGCTGGGCGGCGTTCGAGAATGTCCATTTTTTCTAATTTGTCGACCGCTGCAACCATAGCAGATCTGTCATTGCCAAGTGCTTGAGCTACCGCAGTTTGAGTTAACCCTGGGTTACGTTCTACTATGGCGATAATAGCGAATAAACCAGGGCTAATGCCAAGGTCAGAACAGACTTCCGAAAACTTGCTGAAAAAGTTCATTTGGGCTCGACGTAGGCGATAACCAACTAAGTTATTTAGTATTCCAAAGTCTACTGGTTGGTCTGTTTTTTTTGTATCGTCTGCCATGTAAGTCTCATTTTTAATCAAATAAACCAGCATTGTAATATAAAAATACTAATTTGGTGTAACACTAAACTGTTGAGAATCTTCTCTATACAACAATAGCTGGATTGGTTTCCAGCTATTGTTGATGTGTATTAGCCTATTAGGTGGACTAATCCAAGAGTGATTCCAGGGAAGAGGATTAACAAAGCAACCCTAACAAAGTCAGAAATCAAGAATGGAATCACGCCTTTGAAACATTCTTTTAGTTTCAGTGAGTCGTCAAACGATTTGATAATAAAGACGTTCATACCAACCGGGGGAGTAATTAACCCCACTTCAACAACGATCAAGGCGAGTATGCCAAACCAAATTCCTAAGTCTGCCTGAGGAATGCCAAAATCCATTGCCATAATCATAGGGAAGTAGATTGGAATTGTTAGCAATATCATCGCTAAGCTGTCCAAGAAACAACCCATAACCAAATAGGTTAAAAGCATGACGACTAAGATGGTATAAGGCGAAAGCCCGGAGTTTTGAATAAGCTCCACGCCCAAGTCTGGTAATCTTGATAGAGCGATAAAGACACTAAAAAGATCCGCGCCCAATACAATGAAAAAGATCATTGCAGAAGATACGGCCGTTTTCATTAAGCAGACTAGCAAACCATCTAGGCGCATTTTTCCGTGAGTGAATGCTAGGATTGCTGTCAAAATAACACCAACAGATGCAGCCTCAGTAGGCGTGAAAATCCCTAGATAGATACCGCCCAACACAATGAGAAAAATCCCTGTAATGTGCCAAACGTCTTTAGTGGATTTTATCTTTTGCGCAAAGGTGGTTTTTTCACCGCGTGGACCTGATTCAGGGTATATCCGCACATAAATCGCAATGGCGAGAATGTAACCGCCTGCCGCTAAAAAACCCGGTATAAACGCAGCGATAAACATTTTTGAAATATTTTGCTCGGTAAGTACCGCAAAGATGATTAGCACCATTGAAGGTGGAATCAAAATTCCCAGTGTTCCGCCCGCAGCCAGAGCACCCGCAGCAAGGCTACCAGAGTAATTGAGTCGTTTCATTTCTGGTAAGGCAACTTTACCCATGGTTGATGCTGTTGCTAATGATGATCCACAAATGGCACCAAAGGCTGCACAACCAGCAATCGCAGCCATAGCAATACCGCCACGTTGACGTCCAATCCAAGTATTACAGGTTCTAAAAAGTTCAGCAGTAATGCCAGAACGGGTAGCCAGTTCGCCCATTAGTAGGAACAGTGGTACGACCGATAAATCATAACTTGAAAATTTAGAAACCGGTGTGGTTCCTAGGTATTCTAATAAAGCGGGAAAACCGCCAATCATCGAGTAACCAACAGCACCACACACTAACATGGATAGCGCAATTGGAATGCGGATGCTCATTAAAACCAGTAGCACCGCCATCATCAAAAAAGCCAATTCGATATTACTCATGATTACCTCCACGAAGCGTAGCGAACAAGCGATATAGACCGCATAGGCCGCACAGTGTCATTGCAACGACACCAATAATAAAAGTCCACCAAGTGGGGAGTTCAAGTAGCATACTTTGTTCTAAATATTCTTTTGCTTCCATGCCGCTCAAACTCATACGATAAGCAAAAGTAAAAGAAACAACGGTAAACACTATGTCGCTAATCACTTCTAAAGTGAGCAGGGTGCTTGGTTTACAGTTGGCTGTAAACAAATCAACAATGACGTGGCCTTTGCGTATATAGCAAGCAGGGAGAAAAAGAAATATGGCCATACCTAGGCCCATTTCTGTAATTTCGTAATCGCCTTCTATCGATTGACCTATAGTGGTTCGACCAATAATGCTAGCGACGGTAACCGCCGCTACCACTAACATGATAAACCCACCTGTCAGTGCAAATATGTCCGAGATGCGCCCTAGGAGAGAGCGCTGTAAGTCGGTAGTAAAACGTATCATGTTTAATTATCCTACGTGCGGTATGGCTTAAAAGTTTTCATACTTCTTGATAAGATCTTTAGCTTCATCTAATAGACGCTGTCCATCGTAACCGTCAGCATTCATTTCTTTCAGCCATTGAGCTGTAATTGGAGCAAATTTCTCTTTCCAGCGATCAAACTCAGCACCCTCAATTGAGTTGAACGTATTGCCGCGTTTTACTGCATCACCATTAGCCCCAATTTCATAAGCATCGTATGCATCACCGAAGAAGCCCGCTAAATTAACGCCAGAGTTACGATCTATTACGGCTTTTAAATCATCTGGAAGCTTTGCGTACGAATCATTATTCATTGCGAAAATGAAGAACTGAGTATAAAAGCCGTGATCACCTTTAAACACAGTGTGATGTGGTGCTAATTCTTCAATTTTGAGCGGTTTAACCACTTCGAAAGGCAGCGTTGTTACATCAATAACGCCTTTTGAGAGGGCGCTCGGCATGCTTGGTACTGGCATGAAAATAGTATTAGCGCCTAGTTGGCTGAAGATGTCAGCCATCATTTTGTTTGGCGCACGAACTTTTAGACCTTTAAGGTCTTCTAGTGATTTGATGTCTTTATCACGAGAATGAAGTGAGCCTGGGAAGTGAGTGTGCATGGCAAGCAGATGAACGTCTTTTAATTCATCTTGCATTTCTTTTTCAGCATATTCTTGTAATGCCATACTCGTAATGCGAGCGTTTAGCGGAATAAAAGGTAATTCAAATACTGTCGCTTTTGGGAATCGTCCTGGGGTATAGCCACCTACAGTCCAAGTGATATCGACAACGCCTTTACGAACTTGGTCAAAAAGCTGTGGTGGCTTGCCACCTAATTGCATGGCTGGGTAGATATCAATTTTAATACGGCCATTGGATTCAGCTTCTACTTTATCCGCCCAAGGCTGAAGAATATTTGTGTGTGCATTAGACACAGGAGGAAGCATATGGTGAAGCTTGAAGGTGTATTCAGGCTCTGCAGCTATCGCATTGATTGACATTATAGAGCCAGCAATTAACGCCAAGCTTTGTAGTTTGAACTTTTTCATTTTTATCACCTTTATTTTTTTTATTAAGTGGTTTTTGTTATTAAGTGTTTTTTTGCTATTTCTAATGACATTTCACAACCTTCCATAATCGCTGAATACAATGTCATTTTTGTTTCTTTTCTAGCTTATGCTTAAGAATTATATCCTTTGTGACATAAATTGTTGTGCTTTTCAACAATCATGTTTATAGAATTTTTACTCAAGGTATTCAAAAAAAACATTCTTCTTAAAAAAGCTAAAAAGCGCTCTAGAAAAGAGCGCTTCATGCCGGTAGTTGCTTTTTTATTGCAATAAACCTATCGCTTAAAAGTCATTATATTTTTTGATAAGAGATTTGGTTTTGTCTAAAAGGCGCTGAGCGTCATAGCCATCCTTGTTCATATCTTGAAGCCACTGCTCTGTCACAGGAGCCATAGCCTTTTCCCAGCGTTGGTGTTCAGCCCCTTCGATGTAATCGAAGCTGTTGCCTTGGTCAACTGCGTATTTACGAGCAAAAACTTCATAATTATCAAACAAATCACCAATATGTCCGGCTAACGTAATACCTGAATTGTTATCGATAACCTTCTGTAAATCTGCTGGCATACTGTCATAGAGATCTTTGTTCATAGAGAATATGAAGGTGTTGGCGTATAAGCCAGCCCCTTTAAATTCGGTGTGGTGTTTAACTAGCTCATAAATTTTTGTTGGTAGAACGACTTCGAATGGTAATACAGCGACATCAATTACGCCTTTTGATAGTGCGCTTGGCATTTCAGTCACTGGTAGAAATATTGTGTTTGTACCAATAGTTTTAAATGCATCTGACATGACTTTGTTTGGCGCTCGTACTTTTAGCCCTTCTATATCTTCTAATGTCTTAATGGCTTTGTCTCTAGAATGAAAAGATCCGGGAGCATGAGTATGAGCTGCAATTAAATGCACATCTTTTAGTTCATCTTGCATTTCTGTTTCTGCGTATTCTTGCAATGCCATGCTGGTAGCTTTGGCTGTGCCCGGAATAAATGGCAGTTCAAATGACGTCATTTTAGGGAAACGGCCAGGAGTGTAGCCAGCCACAGTCCAAGAAATATCGACAATGCCTTTTCTCACTTGATCAAACAATTGTGGCGCTTTACCGCCCAACTGCATTGCAGGATAGACATCTATTTTAATTCGACCATTTGACTCGACTTCTACTTTTTTAGCCCAAGGCTCAAGAAATTGGGTATGAGCCATAGACATCGGCGGAAGGAAGTGATGTAGCTTGAGGCTATACTCTGGCTCCGCAGCTAATGAATTCATAGATATCATTGAGCCAGCCATTAAAGCCAAGCCTGCTAGTTGGATTTTTTTCATTTTTTCACCTTTGATTTTATTGTTATTTATAGCGCTATTTTCATTCATTCAGTCGTTCAGTGAGCTTTTAGCACAGTCAGCCATAGTCGTTATCTGGCCGCTTTTCTTGTTACCCTCTAAACCATAGTTTGTTTTTCACATAAATTGTTGTTGTTTTCAACATTTGTATTTATTTAATTTTCACCCAAGGTATTCAAAAAAAGTAACACCCAGACAAAATGTTTGTAAAAAAAATAGTTGTGGTGTACAACAGAATTATTCCTGACAAAATAAAGTCGACAAACTAAAGCCCGATTAACCAAATAAATAAAAGAGATGTGAGGGTAAAAATGAGTAAGGTTATTTCCCTAGCGCAAGCCGCTAACTTGATTTCTGATGGTGCCAACGTTGCTTGGTCAACAGTGGGCATGTCTTATTTTGCCGAAGCTGTAGCCAAAGCGGTTGAGCAACGTTTTAAAGAAACAGGCCATCCGCAGCAGTTAACACTTATTCATGACTGCGGTTGTGGTGATGGAAAAGACGCTGGCATGTCGCACATGGCGCATCCAAATCTAGTTAAACGTTTGATCTCTGGTCACACAGGCCAAGCACCCAAAATGGCGCAGATGATCACGGATAATGCCATTGAAGCTTATTTACTGCCACAAGGTGTATTGACCACCATGTGGCGTCAAATTGCGGGAAATAAACCAGGTGTGATTACTAAAATTGGCATGGGAACCTATGTTGATCCTTTGATTAGCGGCGGTAAAGTTACGTCTTTAACTACAGAAGATCTGGTTAAACGCATTGAAATTGAAGATGAAGAATGGCTTCTTTATAAAAAATTCCCATTAGATGTCGTAGTGATTCGTGCGACTACTGCAGACGAAGACGGTAATTTGTCAGTTGAAGAAGAAGCCATGTTGGCGGAAATTTTGCCTATGGCTCAAGCCGCTAAAAACAGTGGTGGTATTGTTATTGCGCAAGTGAAATATATTGCCGAACGCCATTCTATTCATCCAAAAGAAGTTAAAGTTCCTGGTGTGTTGGTGGATTACATCACCGTTGCCCCAGCCGAAGATCACAAACAAACCATCACAACAACCTACAACCCAGGTTTAGCGGGTAATTCCCGTGTGCCGCTAAATGCCTTACCACCAATGCCGTTCAGCGACCGTAAAGTGATTGCCCGTCGTGCTGCAATGGAACTAAAAGCCAACGTTATGGTGAACCTTGGTATTGGTATGCCTGATGGCGTGGCGGCCATCGCTGCGGAAGAAAAAGTCTCTCATTTATTTACCTTAACAACTGAGCTTGGCACATACGGCGGTATTCCTGCATCTGGTGGTGATTTCGGTGCTGCGTGGAACGCAGATGCCATTATTGAACATGAAGCTCAGTTCGACTTTTATGACGGTGGCGGTTTAGATATTGCGTTCTTGGGACTGGCGCAAGCAGATAAAGAAGGCAATTTAAACGTTAGTAAATTTGGTCCAAAAGTAGTCGGGCCGGGTGGTTTTATCAATATTTCCCAGAGCGCTAAAAAAGTCGTGTTTTGCGGCACTTTAGTGAATGGCGCCAAACTTGGCTTTGAAAACGGCAAGATGAAAGTATTAGAAGAAGGCAAGGTGCAGAAATTTGTCGAAGCCGTTGATCACATTACTTTCAGTGGTGCTGTAGCGCGAGAAAACCATAAACCTGTGGTGTTTGTAACTGAACGCTGTGTGTTAGAACTACGCCAAGAAGGCATGGTATTAACCGAAATTGCACCGGGATTAGATTTAGAAAAAGATGTACTAAGTGTGATGGCGTTTCGTCCGATCATAGCTGACGATATTAAAACCATGCCAGCAGCTATCTTTGCTGAGCAGTGGGGTGGTTTGGGTGACATGATGGCTGCGGCTGGTCAGTAAAAACAACAAGAATAAATAAGCGAGAAAATTTTATGTCGATCAAGAATGTAGAAATCCCTTACGGTGCTTATTGGAGTACTCCGTTTACCAAGTGGCAAGGTTCATTGCAGCATTTGCACTCGATGAAGTTTGCTGCTCATGTGGCAAAAGCCGAATTGGCAAAACGCAATATTGATCCGCTGGTATTTGATTCTGGCGTATTGGGCATGACGATCAACCAATATCAATCTTTTAACGGCGCACCTTGGCCTTTATATGAAATTGGTGCTGTGAATACAGCGGGTCATGCGGTCAATCAGGTATGTGCGACCAGTGCGCGTGGTTTGTTTGCTGCCGCATCAGAGATTGTGTGCGGTATGGCGAATGTCTCATTTTTGATGACAGCAGACCGTTGTTCAAATGGTCCGCATATTTATTACCCGAATGCGAAAGGCCCAGCTGGATCTTCAGAAGATCAAGTGACCTACAACATGATGAACGATTGTATTGGCGGTCATTCGATGATGCAAACTGGTGAAAACGTTGCCAAGCGTTTTGATATCACTCGTGAAGAATTAGACACAGTCACTTATCGTCGTTACGAACAGTACCAAGATGCATTAAAAGATGATCAAGCTTTTCAAAAGCGTTACATGACGCTGCCTTTATCTGTTCCAACGGCCAACTTCAAAAAAGAAGAGACCGTGATCACAGGTGATGAAGGAGTTTTTCCAACCACACTAGAAGGTTTGCAGAAACTTAAACCGATTCAAGAAGGCGGAGTAATTACGTTCGGTAACCAAACTCATCCTGCTGATGGTAATGCCTCTGCAATTCTTTGCCGATCTGAAGAAGTGACCTCCCTTACTTCTCGTCCTGAAATCAAGATTGAAGTACTAGGTTTTGGTCAAGCACGTGATGATCTTGCTTTCATGCCAGCTGCACCAATAGAAGCTGCGAAACGTGCGCTAGCGGTTGCGGGTATCGATATTAAACAAGTCAAAGCCATCAAAACACACAATCCATTTGCGGTTAACGATGTGGCCTTTGCAAAAGCCATGGGCATTGATGTGATGACAATGAACAACTACGGCTGTTCTTTGATTTGGGGGCATCCTCAAGGACCAACCGGTATGCGCGCCATTATTGAGTTGATTGAAGAGCTGGTTATCAACGGCGGCGGTTATGGTTTGTTCACTGGGTGTGCTGCTGGGGACACTGGAATGGCCGTAGTAATCAAGGTTTCAGATCGCTAATTATAAGATTAAAGGTAATCCAAGATGACTTATCAATTTATTAATTATTCCGTAGAGAATGGCGTGGCGCATTTGCAGCTTAATCGCCCAGAAAAGAAAAATGCCATCAATGACAGCTTATGTCTTGAGATTGAACACGTTTTTTTGAATTTAACCGATGACGTAAATGTCATTGTTTTTTCCGGAAATGGTCCTGAGTTCTGCTCTGGCCTTGATTTGCAAGAGCATAAAGCCCGCGAGCCTTTCGAGGTGGTTAAGCATTCCAATATGTGGCATCGCGTCTTTGGTCATATCCGTGATTCTGGTATTCCTGTTGTGGCAGCGATGCATGGTGCGGTTATTGGTGGTGGTTTGGAGTTGGCTATTTGTGCTCATGTTCGAGTCACCGAAGAAAATACTTTTTACCGTTTACCTGAAGGCAAGCACGGCATTTTTGTCGGTGGTGGTGCTTCTGTAAACGTGGCGAGTGTTATTGGAGCAAGCCGTATGACAGAAATGATGCTAACAGGGCGAGACGTAAGATCTGACGAAGGCTTGCGTATTGGTTTAGCACATTATGTTGTTGGTAATGGTGAAGCGTTGGCGAAGGCGTTTGAGATCGCAGAAGGCATTGGTAAAAACTCTAAATATTCTAACTGGGCAATGACAACAGGGCTTAGCCGTATTAGCAATATGTCTGCGCAAGAAGGTTTGTACACCGAGTCATTGATTTGCGGTATTACGCAAACCAGCGACGAAGTAAAAGCTCGTATTGATGCTTTTTTGAATCGTAAAAAATCCTAGGCGCTTTTTTCTGTAAGAGATTTTTCTTTTGTAAATGATGTTGCTCTAAAAATAACAAAGCAAATTAAAGGTGTATTTTATGCAAATTCAAGGCAAACATTTTGTGGTTACAGGTTCTGCTTCTGGTATTGGTGAAGCGGTTGCGCGTCGTTTACATGGTCTAGGGGCAAAAGTCACTCTAGCGGATGTAAATGAAGAAGGTTTAGCACGTGTGAAAGCCTCTTTAGGTGAACGTGTACAAGGTTGCGTGACAGATATCGTCAGCGAAGAATCGGTACAAAATGCGGTCGATAAAGCCGTAGAAGCGTTTGGTCCTATTAGTGGTTTGGTGAACTGCGCTGGTATTCCAGGCGCAGAACGTATCGTCGGCCGTGAAGGTCCACATCGTTTAGCATCATTTCAGCGTGCGGTATCGGTTAATTTAATTGGTACTTTTAACATGATTCGTTTGGTTGCAGACAAAATGCAGCACAACGAACAAGAAGCCAATTTAGAGCGTGGCGTGATTATTAATACCGCATCTGTAGCAGCATTTGATGGTCAGATTGGTCAAGCAGGCTACGCGGCTTCAAAAGGTGGTGTTTGCGCCATGACGTTACCGATTGCCCGTGAACTAGCGCGCTTCGGTATTCGTGTGATGACTATCGCGCCGGGTCTATTTAAAACACCAATGATGGATGTGCTTCCAGAAGAAGTGCAAAAGTCTTTGGGTGAATCTGTACCATTTCCACCGCGTCTTGGCGAACCTGATGAATACGCTTCTTTGGCTCAACATATCATCGAAAACAGCATGTTGAATGGCGAAGTGATTCGTCTTGACGGTGCGATT
The DNA here is from genome assembly GCF_002792415.1 of Marinomonas sp. BSi20584. Lineage (NCBI taxonomy): Bacteria > Pseudomonadati > Pseudomonadota > Gammaproteobacteria > Oceanospirillales > Oceanospirillaceae > Marinomonas > Marinomonas sp. BSi20584. The sequence continues at coordinate 54,631 of NZ_KZ454882.1, read as the reverse complement.
CGTATGGCCGCGAAGTAATTCGGAGTAGATGATGACTTATCAAGCTCCTTATAAAGACATGCAGTTGCTGGTAGCACAAGCCTATCAGCAACAAGGCTTAGATGCTTATGATTCATTGGATGGTTTTGATCCAGAGCTAGCCAATGCAGTGATGGAAGAGGCAGCGAAATTTGCTGCTGGAGTGCTTGCACCACTGAACTCAGTTGGTGATATGCAAGGTTGCCGCTTTCAGGATGGCAATGTGATCACACCAGATGGATGGCAAGATGCGTATCAGCAATTTGCTGAATCGGGCTGGATTGGCTTGGCGTTGCCCGAGGAGTTTGGTGGTCAAGGTCTGCCAAAGTACATAGCTCAACCTGTGAACGAAATGTGGTTGTCGGCGAATTTGGCCTTTGTGATGTTTCATGCCTTGGCACAAGGTGGTTCTGAAATTTTATTGGCCTTTGCCAACGAATCTATTCAAAAGCGCTATTTGCCAAAGATTGTTAGCGGTGAATGGACAGTCGCCATGGCGTTGACAGAACCCAATGCTGGCTCTGATTTAGGCGCATTGAATACCAAGGCTATTCTACAACAAGATGGCACTTATAAAATCAAAGGCCAGAAGATTTACATTACCTATGGTGATCATGATCTTACCGATAATATTGCCCATTTGGTGCTCGCGAGAACGCCTGATGCGCCAGCGGGTAGTCGTGGTATTTCGCTTTTTATCGTACCTAAATATCGTGTTTCTGATGATGGCTCTTTGGGTGAGTTTAACGATGTTCACTGTACTGGCATTGAGCACAAAATGGGACTTCATGGCAGCCCAACTTGCTCCATTAGTTACGGTGATCAAGACGACTGCGTTGGTGAATTGGTTGGCGAATTGAATCAAGGCTTAATGGCTATGTTCGTACTGATGAACGAAGCTCGTTTAAGTTGTGGTTTGCAAGGTGTAGCGTTAGGTGAGTTAGGGTATCAACGGGCATTGGAATATGCCAAAGAAAGAACTCAGGGTACAAATAGCCAAGGCGAAAAAGTGGCCATTGTTGAACATGCTGATGTGAAACGTATGTTGTTAGAAATGCGTTCAGAAACTTTTGCATTACGCGCATTGGGTTATCAGATTGCAGCACAAATTGATGCAACTGAATCAGCTGTTGATAAAACGGAAAGCAATCAAATCAAAAAAGACAGAGTCGCTTTACTTACTCCGATTTTTAAAGCCTTTGCGACAGAGCGTGTCAATGTCATGGCGGGACAGGTGATTCAAGTTTTTGGCGGTATGGGCTTTGTTGAGGAAACTGGTGTTGCGCAAATCATGCGGGATGCTCGAATCACGACGATATATGAGGGCACAACCGGCATTCAAGCCCGTGACTTGATGTTTAGAAAAGTCCGTGGTGATCAGGGCAAAGCCTTGACTGAGTTACTTGCAGATATTACTCAGTTGGCGAGCTCATTTGAATCTGACCAAGTGTTCGCTGCCATGGCAAAAGAAACCCAGCAAGTGGTTACTAAAGTGACGTCTTTGTTGGATTCTCACTTGCTTAACTCTCAGGGGAATACCAGTAGCAGCGATGCAACGTCTTTACATGCTGTGTCGGTGCCTTTTTTAGAAGCGATGGGCATCTTATGTTGCACTTGGCAGTTATTAAATGTGTTGGCTTATCAGCAAGTACAAGAGAACACTGACGAGTCCTATATGCAGAATCTTAGAGCGTTGGCAGCATTCTATGGTGCTTATCGTTTGCCTTCTGCGATGGCTGCTTTGAAGGTCGTTGAAAACGCTGGCGCGGGTGTCAGTGAGTATGAATTTTGAAATAGACCGAGAGGTCTGAAGTCGAGAAAACAATAACAATTCGGCAGTGGTTTATAAACCACTCCCTAAAACTCTAGCCATAAAAATAATCAAAGTGCCTTTTAAGGGCAAAAGATGAGAGTGGGAGCAAAAAATGAACGGTGAATTTCATCCAATTAAGGTCGTAGCGCATCCTATCCACATTGAAAATCGCGAAGGCGGAGTGCAAATCATCAATAGCCAAAGAGCGCTAGATGAGTATGCGCGGTGTTGGACGGATCAGCTTGAATATTGGGCGGCAAAAACACCTGATCAAATGTTTGTTGCAGAACGTGATGATCAAGGTGAATGGCAGAAAGTGACCTACGCACAAGCAGTAACCCGAGTGCGTAAAATTGCATCTTGGTTAATTACTCAGCCAGTTTCTGTTGAGCGTCCTATCGTTTTTCTATGTGGCAACAGTCTAGAACATTTGATGTTGGCGCTGGCTGGTATGTATGTGGGAATTGCCCATGCCCCTGTGTCTCCAGCGTACTCTTTGGTTGCTACAGACTATAGCAAGTTACAGCATATCTTCGATATATTGACGCCTGGTTTAATTGTGGTGGATGAACTTGCACCTTATGAAAATGCTATTCAAGCGGTTTGCAAAGATCTGGATACGCCAGTTGCTGTTATTAAAGGCGACATTACTCCGCAGAAAATTAAAAATCCAACGCTCTCATTTCAGTCATTTTGGGATTTTCCTGAATCTGACTCGATAAATGAAAAGAACGCTCAAGTGAATGGCGATACCATTGCTAAAGTGCTTTTCACTTCTGGCACAACGGGTATGCCAAAAGGCGTTATCAATACTCAGCGAATGATTTGCGCCAACCAAGTGATGATTCATCAGGTTATGCAGTTCTTTAAAGATCAGCCGCCTATTATGGTGGATTGGCTTCCTTGGAATCATACCTTTGGCGGCAATCATAATATCGGTATTGCTTTGTACAATGGCGGTAGTTTGTATCTTGATGATGGCAAACCAACCGAAAAATTGTTTGCTAAGACCTTAAAGAATTTGGCTGAGGTTTCTCCAACTGTTTATTTCAATGTGCCAAAGGGCTTTGAGTTATTAGTGAAAAATTTAAAAGCCGATAATGATTTGGCTGAGAAGTTTTTTTCACGCTTGCAGTTTACATTTTTTGCCGCAGCAGGCTTGGCTCAGCATATTTGGGACGATTTGGATGCCTTGGCGATTAAGTATACTGGCAAGAAAATCCCCATGGTAACCGGCTTAGGCTGTACTGAAACTGCACCGTCAGCGACATTTGCTTCGGTTGAGGAATCCGCTTCAGGCGTTATCGGTGTACCAGCACCGGGTGTGTCTATCAAGCTTGTTCCAAACGAGGGCAAATTAGAAGCACGTGTCAAAGCGGAAACCGTGATGCCAGGTTATTGGCGTCAACCTGAGTTGACCGCAAAGGCGTTTGATGAAGATGGTTATTACTGTCTAGGCGATGCTTTCGCTTATCTTGATGAAAACGAACCACAGCGCGGCTTCCGTTTTGATGGCCGTGTTTCGGAAGATTTTAAACTAGATAGCGGAACTTGGGTAAGTGCTGGGACATTGCGTGCCAAGTTCATCAGCGCGTTTGCGCCATTTGTACAGGATGTTGTCTTGTGTGGCACAAACCGTGGTTATATTAGCGCGTTAATTTTCCCGGATTGGGCTCATTGTCAGGCGATTCTTCCTCATGATTTGATGGAGACAAATGAAGAAATCATCGCACATTTTGCAGTTCGTGAAGCTTTCAAACAAAAGTTGGTTGAGTTTTCGAATAACAGTACGGGCAGTTCAACAGTCGTACAACGCATTCTGTTGCAGGCGATTCCACCCAGTATTGATGCCCATGAAGTTACTGATAAAGGTTCGTTGAATCAGCGTGCGGTACAAGCTCATCGAGAAGATCAAATTGAGCTTTTGTACCAAGAACCCTTATCAGACTTAGTTATCAGTCTTTAAGAAGAACCATAATTTTAAAGAGGCAGCATCATGTTTAAAAATGAGCGTCAATTACAAATCGAGTGGGGCGACTGTGACCCTGCCGATATTGTTTTTTATCCGCGTTATTTTGCATTCTTTGATGCATCAACTGGCGCCTTGTTTGAAGCGATGGGTTATACGCTTCGACATATTCGAGACGAGTTAAAGGATGTTGGCTTTCCAATGGTCGATACTCGCTCGCAGTTTTTTAAGCCTTCTAAGTTCGGTGATAAGGTGGTTATCAAAAGCGAAATTACTGAAGTCGGTCGTGCTAGCTTTGGGATTCGTCATCAGCTTTTTAATGATGGTAACTTAGCGGTCGAATGCACGGAAAAACGTGTCTGGGCTTGTCATAATGCAGAAGGTGTTCTTAAAGCCAAACCAATCCCAGATGACATCAGAGCCAAAATGTTGAGTCATGGTTAAACAGAAAGGTTAATGAAAGAATGAAAATTTTAGTGGGTGTTAAACGAGTCATTGATTACAACGTCAAGGTTCGTGTTAAAGCAGATCAAAGCAATGTGGATTTAACCAATGTCAAAATGGCGATGAACCCATTTTGTGAAATCGCTGTTGAAGAAGCGGTTCGCCTTAAAGAAGCAGGTGTTGCGTCAGAAGTCATCGTGATGAGTGTTGGAACAACACAAAGCCAAGAGCAACTTCGCAACGCCATGGCGTTAGGTGCCGATCGTGCCATCTTGGTTGAAGCTGAAAGCGACGTTGAGCCTTTAAATGTCGCCAAAGCCTTTGCTGCCGTGGTTGAAAAAGAGCAACCTGGATTAGTTATTCTTGGCAAGCAATCGATTGATTCAGACAATAATCAAATGGGACAAATGTTGGCGGCTTTGACAAAACGTCCACAGGGAACCTTTGCTTCTAAGTTGGTTATTGACGGTGATAAAGCACTCGTTACTCGTGAAATTGATGGCGGCTTACGTACTATTGCACTTACATTGCCTGCGATAGTTACGACAGATTTACGCCTTAATGAACCGCGTTACGCTAAATTGCCTGATATTATGAAAGCCAAGCGTAAACCACTAGAGACTCTATCTTTGGTAGATTTAGGCGTGACATCAAAGGCGCATTGCCGAATAGATAAGGTTGAAGCGCCTGCAACTCGTAGTGCCGGTATTAAAGTGGCGTCGGTGGATGAATTGATCAGTAAATTAAAAGACGAAGCGAAGGTGATCTAATGACGACTTTATTAATTGCAGAACATAATTCAAGCGTACTTTCGTCTTCTACTTTATCTGCGTTGACGGCAGCTCAAGCCATTGGTAATGAGATTCATGTGCTGGTGGCAGGTAAAAACATTGAATCGGTCGCGGATGCAGCAGCTCGTTTGTCTGGCGTCACTAAGGTCCTTTGCGCAAATGCTGATACCTATGAATACGCATTGGCTGAGCCAATGGGCGATTTAGTCGTGCATTTATCTGCGAGTTATTCGCATATTGTCGCGCCGTCTAATTCTGAATCGAAAGACTTTATGCCAAGAGTGGCCGCTTTATTAGATGTTGGTCAAGTGTCTGATATTTCCGCTGTATTGAGCACAGATCAGTTTAAACGTCCAATTTATGCCGGTAATGCCATTGCGACGGTAACCCTGTTAGACGACAAAAAAGTCATTACAGTGCGAGCATCTTCATTTGATAAAAGTACTCAACAGAATGATCAAGCCTGTGTTGTTGAAGTGGTAGATTTTATTGCTGATAGTAATTTGTCTAGTTGGCAATCAGATGACATTACCGAGTCGGCGCGACCTGATCTTGCTAGTGCTAGCCGTATTGTATCTGGTGGTCGTGGTGTTGGTAGTGGCGATAACTTTGCGCTGGTTGAAGCCTTAGCTGATAAACTAGGCGCAGCGGTTGGTGCTTCTCGTGCAGCAGTTGATGCGGGTTTTGTATCGAATGATCTTCAGGTCGGGCAGACGGGTAAAATTGTTGCGCCAGATTTGTATATGGCGTTTGGTATTTCTGGCGCCATTCAGCATTTGGCTGGCATGAAGGATTCAAAAGTGATTGTGGCGGTAAACAAAGACGAAGACGCGCCTATTTTCCAAGTTGCAGATTATGGTTTGGTCGGCGACCTTTTTGATGTGCTTCCTGAAATGACAAGCAAACTTTAGAATTGTATTAGAGTATAGATAATATGACCGCCTAGCATTAAGTTAGGCAGTCTGTTGTGAATTTGGTGACTTTAACCGAGCTTAGGCTCGGTTTTTTTATTTGCTTGAATTGGTTTGCGAGCAAAGTTCAATGACGCGTTTGCCGCTGATAACTAAAAAACAGCAAACTGTGGTGGCAAGAGCTGAAAGGTGAAAAAAATCAACGAGTAGCATGTTTTCCATAGATCGTTCCTTTTGTTGGCGCTTTTATTCATTGTTATTTTATTTAATAAAAGCACAGGTTTCATAATTCGTCCATACTATTTGCGAAATAGGCTTTCTTAAAATGTTTGTTTGCGGTAATGAAAAGTTTTGAATTTAGCTTTATTGACTTATAGTGTGCATCAGGATCAATAGCGTGCCTCGGTCCTATAGTTCTGTTGAAATATTCCCTCTATAAAAGATGTTTTTATACCGTGCAGATTGTTTATAGGAGTCGTGACGACTCATGATTCGCCCATTGTTGATTATGCGTTTGCTGACTATGCCGTGTTTATGGATGAGTGTGGTGCAGTTTGTATTCGGTGAATTGTCCTTTATGTTATTTAAAGATGATGTTGGGCGTGCTTTTGCGACGCCAGCCTTGATTACGTTTACCATATCTTTGGTTCTTTTATTGGGCTTTAAAAAATACCCTTTACCCTCCGTAAATACTCGTGAAGCCATGCTGTTTGCCACGTTAACTTGGTTAGCTGTTGGTGTATTGGGTGCGATTCCTATCATATCGGTTACGCATATTTCCTTTACCGATGGCGTGTTTGAATCCATTAGTGCTTTGACGACTACGGGCGCTACTGTGTTGTCTGGTTTGGATGATATGCCGCCGACCTTTTTGATGTATCGCCAGTTTTTGCAATGGATGGGCGGTCTTGGTGTGGTGATCTTTGTGGTGGCGATTCTTCCTATGTTAAACATCGGTGGCATGCGTTTGTTAAAAGCGGAAACGCCGGGGCCGATTAAAGACGATAAGCTTTCTCCTCGTGTATCTAGTACAACCCATTATTTATGGATGGTGTATTTGGCTATTACCGGCTTGTGTGCACTGAGTTACTACTTTGCTGGTATGTCGGCGTTTGATGCCATTGGCCACAGTTTTACCACGGTATCCACTGGCGGTTTTTCAACTCATGATGCCAGCATGGGCTATTTTAAAAGCCCGTTAATCTTGTGGATTTGTAATCTTTTCATGGTGCTAGGCGCGGTCAACTTTGCTTTGCATTATCGTATTTATATTGCCCGTAGCATTAGACTGTATTGGAAAGACGAAGAGACGCGTGGCTTTCTTAAAATCATTACTTTTGTGGCGTTATTATTGGCTTTGTTTCTTTTCCAGACAGGTTCAGAAGACGGGCTTTGGGTATCTATTACGCAGTCGTTCTTTCATGTTATTTCGTTTATTACCAGCACCGGATTTGCCGCAACCGACTTTGGTGCTTGGCCTGCAGTGACCTCAATAGTATTGATTTTTGTTGGTTATATTGGCGGCTGTGCAGGATCTACAGCGGGCGGTAATAAAGTGATTCGGAATATTATTTCTTTGAAATCTATTTCTTTGGAATTAAAGCGTTTGGTGCATCCAAATGGTGTCTTTGCGATGAAGTTTCAGGGGCGAACGATCAGTGCAGATGTTCGTCATTCTGTGATGGGCTTTATGTGTCTTGCTGCTATGGTTACCGTGTTCTTTACGATTTTGCTGATGATGACAGGCATGAGCTTTATGGCATCCTTGAGCGCCACGGCTGCTTGCTTGAATGTGCTGGGACCGGGTTTTGCTGAGCTTGGCAGTAACTTTTCACCACTAAGCGACACAGGTACTTGGTTGATGAGTTTTGCGATGATCTTGGGGCGTTTGGAATACTTTACTGTGCTGGTGCTTTTCTTCCCCGTAATGTGGCGTCATTAATAAGCATTTGATCGTTTTGATAAATAGTAAGAGCAAAAAAAAGGGCGGATATCTCATCGATATCTGCACCTTTTTAATTACCACATTAAAGAGCGTATTATTTAAAGAGAAGGTTAAACGGCGGCAACCGCGATGCCATTGTTTTCTTCTTCGTATGCTTCTAGTTCTATAGCAATACTTTTTGAGGTTGGTGTATTGCTGAATTCACCATGGCTGTCTAGCGGTACTAATGGGTTAGTCTCTGGGTAGTAAGCGGCAATGTTGCCTGCTGGAATACTATAAGGAACTAACTTGAAACCGCTAACTTTTCGCTCCACACCATCATCCCAAATTGAACGCAGTGTAACGCTTTGACCTTCTTCGAAGCCGAGACGTTGTATATCCGCAGGGTTGATAAACACCACTTTGCGTTCGCCTTTAATGCCACGATATCTATCGTTCATGCCATAAATCGTGGTGTTGTATTGGTCATGAGAACGCAGCGTTTGCATGATGAGCGTCTTGTCTGACAGCAAATCTTGGGCGCGCTTCGGCAGAATAGATTCAGGCAATACATGAGTATGGCAAATGGCTTTGCCGGCCGGTGTTTTCCAGTTTCTTTCTCGTGCGCTGTTACCTAGGTAGAAACCACCATCTTGTAAAATGCGCTGGTTGAAGTCATTAAACCCCGGAACAACGGCGGCAATGTGTTCACGAATAAGATCGTAGTCACTGACTACTTCGTTCCAATCAATTGGGAAATTGCCTAGAGTCGCAGCTGCGATTCCTGCGACGATGGCAGGCTCAGATTTTTGTTCTTTACTCAATGGTTCTAATACGCCACCAGAAGCATGAATCATACTGAAAGAGTCTTCTACAGTGACTTTTTGCTGACCTTTCGCTTGATGGTCTATGTCGGTACGACCAAGGCAAGGCAATATAATCGCCTCAGTGCCAGTAATAAGGTGAGAGCGGTTTAGCTTAGTACTTATTTGCACTGTGAGCTGACATTGCTTTAACGCGTCCTCTGTGGCTTGTGTATCTGGCGTCGCTGCAGCGAAGTTACCGCCTAGGGCGATAAACACGCCGACTTTTCCATCACGCATGGCTCGAATGGTATCAACAACAGCCAAACCGTGTTCTTGTGGTGGCGTGAAGTTGAAGCGTTTTTCCAATGCATCAAGAAAGGCCTGAGAAGGGCGCTCATTAATGCCCATGGTTCTATCGCCTTGTACATTACTGTGACCACGAACTGGGCAAGCGCCAGCGCCAGGTCTGCCAATGTTACCTTTAAGCGCGAGCAAATTGACCATTTCATGGATCATGGCCACCGAATGATGGTGCTGAGTAATGCCCATTGCCCATGTGAGAATGGTGCTATTGGCTTCGGCATAGACGTTGGCTGCGTGAGTTATTTCTTCTTTTGTTAGACCTGATTGATCAATAATGTCTTGCCAAGATGTCTGTTTAACTTGCTCTAGGTAGGCATCTAAACCCTGAGTGTGTTCTTTAATAAAGTCGTGATCAAAAACGGCTTTGCCTTGTTGCTGAGCTTTTTCTTCTAAATCGATAAGCACTTTGACCATGCCGCGCACTACCGCCATATCTCCGCCGATTTTAGGGCAAAAGTAGCCGGTATTGGTTGGTTTAGAACCGTTGGTGAGCATTTCCACTGGACTTTGAGGGTTTTGGAAACGTTCTAAACCCCGCTCGCGCAGTGTATTGAAGATGAGTAGTTGGGCGCCACGTTGCACTACTTCTTTTAAGGTTTCTAGCATACGAGGATGGTTTGTCCCCGGATTTTGGCCAAAAACCAAAACGGCATCTGCGCGTTCAAAATCGTCAATTTCAACCGTGCCTTTGCCGATACCAATGCTGCTGGTCAGTGCATAACCGCTGGCTTCATGACACATGTTTGAGCAGTCTGGGAAGTTATTTGTGCCATAAGCACGAGCAAGAAGTTGGTATAGGAAAGCCGCTTCGTTGCTTGCTCGCCCAGAGGTATAAAAGGCCACATTATCTGGATTGGTTTGTTCTTTTAGTGTGTTAGCGATTTGTTTATAAGCTTGTTCCCAAGAAATCGCTTCGTAGTTATCTGTTTCGCGGTTGTAACGCATTGGCTCTGTGAGTCGACCTTGGTATTCAAGGAAGTAGTCACTTTGTGTGTTTAGCCAAGTCACACTGTGTTCCGCCATGAAAGCGGCATCTACTTTTCGAGACGTCGCTTCCCAGTTCACCGCTTTAGCGCCATTTTCACAGAAACGAATCTTGGCTGGATCGTGTTTTTCACCCCAAGCGCAGCCCGGGCAGTCAAAACCATGAGGCTGGTTAGTTTTTAATAAGGTGTTAATGTTACGGACAGCATTTTCACTTTTTAGCCAATGTTTTGTGGTGCTTTGTAGTGCTCCCCAGCCGCCAGCCGGTCCCTTGTATGGCGTGTAAAAATCATTTTTTTTGCTCATCGTCTGTTCCTTCTGGCTTGGCTGAAGATGCGAACAGTCGTGGCGCATCTTGCTTGGGTAAATGAATTAATGTTAATCCGTAATGTTGAGCTAATTTGACTGCGAGTGTACTTGGCGACGCTAGGTGTATTAGTCTAGAAAGTCCGACTCGTACGGCTTTCTGAATCAATTCAGTGCTGCAACGACTCGACATTAAAACACTGTAATTATGCAAGTTTATATTCTGTTGGAGCGCATAGCCAATCACCTTATCGAGGGCGTTATGTCTGCCTATGTCTTCCATACATAAAATGGGTTCGCCTTCGGGGGATATTAGCAAGGCCGCATGAACTGCCCCAGTTTTGTTACCCAAGATTTGGTATTCGCCTAAGCGTGGCCTTAATGCGATTAAATTGGCTTCTTTTATCGCTTGGCTAGGCTGTAGTTTTGGCAGTATTGGAATGGCTTGAGTTAAAGATTCTATTCCGCATAAACCACAACCGGTCGCGCCAAGATGTGTTTGTCTTCTTTTTTTGAATTGAGCAAATCGGCGTGGGCTAAGCTCTAAATTGATCGCAATGCAGTCGATGTCTGGTGGAGTCTGCGTGAGTTGGACTGCAATGTCTCGGATGTCGTTAATATGTTCAATAATGCCTTCACTGCGAGCAAAACCGATAACAAAGGCTTCTAAGTTAACTGGTGTGACCATCATAACGGCATAAGAAATATCGTTGATACTGATGGCTAATGGCATTTCTTCAACGAGCTCTGTCGCTTCTAATGGTTCTTGTTCTAGCTGAATGCCTTGCTGCGCAGTCTTGTCCTGTAAAGCGTCGCAGCGGCCAAATTTTTGGCACCTGTGGCTGATAAAAGAAATAGGCGAATGTTGCATGATATTGAAATCAGTTAATTAAGAAGATGTACTTATAGTACGGAGAGAGAACAGGAGCGTCCAATGCTTTTGCGCTAAGAAAGAGCATGAAAACGACATGAATTTTGAATAGATATTGTTTGTTTAAAAAAGAGGCGATATGCGACCGTGTTTCAAAGGCCTAAGTATTTCTTTAGATCCTAAAATGCCGTATCCTACCCCGAAAAATTAAGCTTCAAAAACCCTCATCCGTATTGGTTTTGTAAAACTATAGGTTAAAAGGGTATGGACTGTGATTATTTGCACTCCAACAGTGGCAAGGAAAAAGCACATGCTACAAAGTGTGGTTCTGTTTTTGTCATATATCGAGAACGTGTGTGACCTAGGTGTTAGCACATAGCCAGGTTCTCCGTGAGCCACTTTTTGTTTAATGAGTTTTTTATTTATGCAGTTTATTAATCGCCTCTCGCGTTGGGCTTTATCTGGCCCGCGAGCTTGGTTATCTATCATTTTTGTTGCTTTTATCGCTTTGTTGTTTGTATATAAGTCTCTTGTATCACCAACAAATAATCCTAAAGACTACACGTTACCTAGTACCACTAAGAGTGATACTGCTAAGAGTGATACTGCTAAGAGTGATACTGCTAAGAGTGATACTGCTAAGAGTGATACTGCTAAGAGCAGTGACAATAAAAGCATAGCGCCTCCACAAGCCAGTTCGAATACTGATGAAGATAATAATTACGATTCGCTGGTTACGACCGACCCTCTGCAAAATGTAGAGAAGGTTACAGCCTCTATTCCTTCAATAGAATACGTCATCAAGCCTGGTGATACCTTGGCTCGCATATTTGCGCGCTTGGGGTTATCTCGAGAATCCTTGTATTCTGTATTGGAAGCGGACCAGGAATTTTTAGTTCTTGAGCCTTTGATGCCGGATGATAAATTCACGTTTAAGTTGGATGAAAACGGTGACCTACTTAGGATGACTCGCCGTATAGATATTAGTAAAAGTGTATCCTATGTGCAGCATGATGGTGGTGGTTTTAGCTACGAAGAAAAGGTTAATCCCATCACTTACACGCAAGAAGCTATGCACAGTAAAATAAGCGGAAATTTTTATCTATCAGCTAAAAAAGTAGGTTTGTCGGATACGAACATTTTAATTATTAACGATTTACTGAAAGGTCGAGTGAATTTCCGCAAAGATCTTAGAGCAGGAGATGACTTTAATGTCATTGTCAAAAAAGGCAATATTGGTGGTGTGAAGGTAGGGGAAAATCAACTAGAAGCCCTGGAAATAACGGTAAGAGGTCAGAAATACAGTGCTTTCTTACATTCAGATGGACGTTTTTATGATCTCGATGGCAACAGCTTAACACCTGCCTTATTACGTTGGCCAACACGTAAGCAGTATCGAATTAGTTCACCTTTTAATGCCAATCGATTACATCCTATTACGGGTCGCCCAGCACCACACAATGGTGTTGATTTAGCAACTCCTTCAGGGACAGAAGTTCTTGCTACAGGTGATGGTGTTGTTACTCGAATCGCAACGCATAAGTATGCAGGTAAGTATGTTGTGGTTGATTATACGGGGCCTTACAGCTCGCGCTTTCTACACTTAAGTAAAATATTAGTGAAACAAGGCCAGAAGGTTAAACGTGGTCAAGTAATTGCTTTGTCTGGTAATACGGGCCGAACAACTGGCGCTCATTTACATTATGAATTGCACATAAGAGGCCGCCCAGTTAATCCAATGACGACGGATATTCCGACCACCCAATCCATACCTAAAGGTGATAAAAAAGAATATGCCAGTAATGTTAAGCGCTGGGTAGCCATGATGGCAAGTGCTCAGGCAGCAGGTTCAGCTAAGAATACAGACGTTGAATCAGAGTCTGAACCCGTGTCCGAATTGGATGCCGCGGCAAATTAAATATCGATTTAAAACTGAGTGATGCAACATAAAAAAGGCGTCTCTTCTTATGAAGAGACGCCTTTTTCGTTTAGTTATTATTGCAGTTAGAGATTAACTATTATTTCAATATTGTGATGTATTATCACTCACATACTTTTCTTATAAGACTTGTTGCCTATGACGAAAAGTACCAAGAAAATCACGAGGCCAATACAATTAATCCAAAGCGCTAGATGTGGCCACAGCATCATCAAAGAAGCGACTAAAGCAATGAATCGTGAAAAGATCGACAGCTTATCTTCTAAGTAACCTTCCATAGCTCCAACTAAGGCATACATGCCAAAGATGGCAAAGAAAGACAGACGCAATAGTGTTTCGGTATCACCGCCAATTAATGGAGTATAAGCCATTAATAGCGGGACAATGTATAAGCCTTTTGCAAGTTTCCATGCAGTCAGACCCGTTAGCATCGGCGGCGTTTTAGCAATAGCAGCTGCAGCGAAAGCGGTTAAACATACCGGTGGTGTTACGTTACTGTCTTGTGAAAGCCAAAAGATAATCATGTGTGCTGTTACCAAAATCATCGCGACACTCTGAGCACCTAGGGCTTGATCCATCAACATGCTTTTGAAATCGTTAGGCACTTGAGCCAACAATGCTTGTGCTTGCTCCATCGGCATGCCTTGCGCTAAAGAAGCAATAGCTGAAGGGTCTACCAGCATGAAAACAGCACTGGCGGCTTCAGGTAAACTACCAGAAGACATCATATCCAATAGCTGGCTTTCTGCGATGAGATTAAATAGAGCTGGAGCCGATAGCGTTCCTAACACGATGTAAGACGCCGTTACTGGCAAGCCCATACCTAAAATCAAAGACGCAATTGCAACTAAAATAATGGTAAAGAACAGACTACCACCAGCCCAATTGGTTATTAACAAAGAGAAAGTATTACCAACGCCAGTGGTGCTAATTACGTTAACCACTAAGCCAATACCTACCAGTAAAACTGCAGTAGTAGACATGTTCTTCGCGCCTTGAGCCATCGCATCGATAACCGCAGCCGGCCCCATTCTATGCTTGCTGGAAAGGAAGGATGCGGCAATAACTGCCAAAATACTGATCCCCGCAGCGTACGTTGGTGTAAAGCCTTGTACCAACAAGGTGACTAAAACGCCAAGTGGTACAATATGATGCCAGCCGTCTTTGAGGACTTGTGAAATATCGACCGCATCATCGCTTTCTGTTGCAATTACTTTACTGCGTTTTGCTTCGACACGAACAAAGAAACCAACAGAAAGGAAATACAATAACGCCGGAATGGCTGCCACGCTGATGATGGTGACATAAGACACTTGTGTATAAGAAGCCATAATAAAAGCTCCAGCACCCATAACTGGCGGCATCAATTGTCCACCGGTAGACGCTGCAGCTTCGACGCCAGCAGCAAAACGTGCCGGAAAGCCCGCTCTGCGCATTAGTGGAATGGTGATAACACCAGTCGATACAGTGTTGGCCACTGACGAGCCAGAAACAGAACCCATCAAACCAGAACCTAATACCGCCACAAAACCGGGTCCACCGATCATTTTGCTAGCAAGCGAGCGTGATAGATCAATAATAAAATCACCTGCACCGGATTTTACTAAAAAGGCGCCGAATAAAATAAACATGAAGACAAAGCTCCATGAGATTCGTGAGATAGAACCAAACATGCCATCGGTACTAAAAAAGCTGCGATACAAAAGGGTTTCAAGGCTAAGTCCGGGGAAGTTAAACATGCCACCAAGCCAGCTTCCCCAAAGTACAACGTAGGTTAGAGCGACGATAATTAGAAATGGAATGAACCAGCCACTGGTGCGACGAATCAGTTCAAGAGATAGTAAAACAGCAACGCTGGATACTATCCAGTCTGAGGTGTTGAAGGTTACGCCTCTAGCATAGAGTGCGTCTTCAAAGAAAATGATGTAAAGCACCATACCTATAAGGGCGAGCACAATAGCACCATCAAAAAATAGAGCGACTTTGCTGTCTTGCCATTTAGGGTTTGCTGGTATCAGTAAGGCGCACAAAATACCGAAGCCTGCAAAATGAAAAGCAGATACCCAAAGTTCTGGAAGTGTTGCTATTGTGTTGATGTAAATGTGTGCAACTGCCAAGAAAACCGAAAGGGCAAATACAAAACGGTTTAGCCAAGGGCCAGAGCGATGTTTGGTTTCAAAATCTTCAAGATTGATGTCTTGAGGTGCGGTTGGTTGCGATGAAGCAGTCATAGACAAGCTACCTTTATGTGTGCAAAAAACTGATTGAGCAAAGACGTAAAAGGTGCGCCGCACTAGTGTACGGCGCTAGAACAATAGTGAATGATGTTATTTTGCGATCAGGCGAGCTGGGATATTAATACCGCGTTCACGGTAGTAACGAGCGGCACCTGGATGTAGCGGAACAGGAAGACCTGCAATGGCTTTCTCAAGAGACATCACTGATGTCGCTTTATGAATGGCACTTAAATACGCTAAGTTTTCATAAAGTGATTTGGTTAGCTCATAGACATCGTCTTCTGATAAGTCAGCGCGTGTTGCAAGGAAGTTAGGCTGAGCAACCGTGTTTATGTCTTTTGTTTGGCCTGGGTAAGTGTTAGCTGGAATGACGTAACGGGTCCACAACTCGTAGTTACCGTTTGCTTCTTTAATTTGCTCGTCAGTAAAGTCTAATACTTTTACCTTGTCGCCCATTGAAGCATAAAGTCTAGTTACCGCGCTGACTGGGACGCCAGCAGGTGTGTTCATGCCGTCGATATTGCCATTTTGCATCGCGTCGGCACTTGCACCGTAGCCCATATAAGCAAGAGCAAATTTGTCTGGGTCAATATTTAAACCTTTTAGTTGCTGACGGCCAGAACCTTCGGTTCCAGAGTTTTTAGTACCAATAGAGAACTTATTATTTGTTCCTTCAAGACCTTTTAGATCCGACATAGTGCCTGTTTTAGTTAGGTCTGTTTTTAGTACAAAATGCTCTACGTTTTGCCAAAGCATAGAAACAGAGCGTAACTCGGTTTGTTTGCCTGAGCTTGCAAATGGGCCTTCACCGTCCCAAGCCCATGCACCGTAAAGACCTTGTAGAATGGCGAATTGCGCTTGGTTTTCACGTAGAAGTTTGATGTTTTCACCTGAGCCAGCTGAGCTGATAGCAGAAACTGATAGGCCAAACTTAGGTTCTAGTTTTACTTTGCTCAAAGTGGCAATAGCTACACCAACTGGGTAATAAGTTCCCCCTGTCGATGCGGTAGCTAAAATGTAATTGCGGTTATCTGCAGCAGATACACCGGATGCTGATAAAGCAATCGCAGCAGCGGTTGCACTAGTAAGAATAGTTTTAGTAACAAAGCCCAATTTCATATTATTTTTCTCCTATTGATGGGATGGTTACGTAATCTATAGCGATTATCATGCCAAATATATATATCATTGATATATATGGTTTTTATTTTATCCTTGGTATTTCCTTTCTTTTTTTATACACATATGGGCTATTTATTGCTTATCGTTGACGTTTCAGTATCGGCAATAAATTGCTTACGGTGTAAGTGAGTAAAAACCGCTGTTAACATGCTATTTTATGTCATAGGGGTTTATGTGATGAGCAAAATATTGCCGATGAGTTCAAAGTGAGAAATTAATGAAAGATCATAATATTCGTGTTGTATTGTTTGATTTGGGAAATGTCTTAGTCGACTTAGGCGATATTTCTGAAATGCATGCTATGTTGAATACGCAAGGTGAGGAGTCTGCAGTCTGGTTGAAGTGGCTAAGATCACCGACAGTGGCTGCATTTGACTCTGGGAAAATTACTTTTGATCAATTTGCTGATAGATTACTAAAAGAAGTTGGCAGTAATATAGATAAAGAAATATTCAAGGCGTCTTTTAAAGCATGGCCAAGAGGCTTGTTTGCGGGGGCACTTGAGTTGGTTGAAGCGGTGAAGCCTGAATATCATCGTGCTATTTTATCCAATACTAATGCCGCTCATTGGCCGCGACTAATGGATGAAATGGCGCTGGCAGGTAAATTTCACAGTTATTATGCTTCTCATATGGTAGGTTTCGTAAAACCGGATGAAGCTATTTACCAGCATGTTATTCGCAATTTACAGGTTGCTCCCGAGCAGATTCTTTTTATTGATGATAATCAGGTCAATATTGATACTGCCAATGCTCTAGGGATGAAAGCGTTTCGAGTCAAGGGGGTTGATGAAGCACGTGTCGTGCTTCATCAACATGGGGTGTTGTCTAGCTAAATTATAGGCTGAGACAACAGTACTAGAATTGCTTGAAGCCTTAAATTAAGCAGTTGAGGTTAAACACCATTAGGTTTAGAGGTTTCTATGCGTACGTTTGATGGACAATCTTCTACTAGCTATTCACGTACTCGGCCTATGTATCCGGCTGAGCTTTATTATTGGCTATCCCAACAAGTACCTGCATCAAGTGTTGTATGGGATTGTGCGTGCGGTACTGGCCAAGCTTCGGTTGATCTTGCTGCGTACTTTGATCGCGTAGAAGCGTCTGATATTAGTGAATCTCAAGTAACTGCTGCGACACCTCACCGGAAGGTGAATTATCAGGTTTTTCCTGCTGAAAAGACGCTCTATCCTGACCATTATTTTGATGTTGTATGTGTTGCTCATGCACTGCATTGGTTTAATTTAGACGCGTTTTGGAAAGAATTAAAGCGAGTATTAAAACCTGGTGGCATGTTTATTTGCTGGGGATATAACTGGTTACAGGTAGGCGAGACGGAGGATAAAGCGATAGCAGAGTCTGTGCTGCCTCATCTTGAAACTTATTGGCCTGCAGAAAGCCGTTTATTGTGGAATCAATATCGTGATATTAAGTTTCCTTTTGAATTAATAGACGTCCCAAAATTTGAGTTAAATTGTCATTGGTCTGTGGCGCAAACGCTGGATTTTATTCGTACTTGGTCTGCATCTCAGTTGCGTATACAAGAACAGGGAGATGACTTTTTATTAAATGCTTCACCTATTATTCGTGAGGCTTGGTCGGAGCCGACAAAAAAGCAAGAGATACACCTGCCATTCTTCGTAAAAGCAGGGCGTTTCGCTTAGGCTTGCTTTTGCAATAAGACTAAAGTGGAATAGATTGGAACCTCTAGCGAGTTATAGTAGTTCAGCATCCGAATAACAAATTTAACAATGGAGCGGGTTATGAAGTCATTATATAGCGCAACCTCAAATGAGGCAGCAAAAAATGCCAATGTTAGTCAAGCAGAATTTGAAAAACGCTATCAAGAATCGATTGAAAATCCAGATGAGTTTTGGGGTCGAGAAGGGAAGCGTATAGACTGGTTTAAACCTTATACAAAAGTTAAAAACACCTCTTTTAAACGAGGCGGAGTTAACATTAAGTGGTTTGAAGATGGTGAGTTAAATGTGGCTTATAACTGCATTGATCGTCACTTAGCTAACTCTGCAAATAAAGTCGCTTACTACTGTGAAGGTGATAAAGAAAGCGATGAAAAAATCGCAATTACCTACCAAACATTACACGATGAGGTTGGGCGTTTAGCCAATCTGTTAAAACGTCAGGGCGTTAAAAAAGGCGACCGCGTTGCTATTTACATGCCAATGATTCCGCAAGCCGTCTACGCCATGTTGGCGTGTGCTCGAATTGGTGCGATTCACTCTGTTATTTTCGGTGGTTTTTCAGCTCATGCTATCGCCGATCGTTTAAACGATTGTGAAGTAAAGCTTGTTATTACCGCAGACGAAGGTCGTCGTGCTGGTAACACTATTCCTCTTAAGCACAATGTTGATATGGCGTTGGACAACAATGCTTGTCCAACTGTTGAAAATGTTATTGTCTACCGTTACACAGAAAAAGACGTGCCTTGGTTTGAAGGCCGTGATTTAGATTGGGCGGTTGAAGTAGAAAACGAAAGTACTGAATGTCCAGCAGAACGTATGAACGCGGAAGACCCGTTGTTTATTCTTTATACCTCTGGTTCAACCGGTAAGCCAAAAGGTGTGGTGCACACAACAGGCGGATATTTAGTATATGCCTCGTTAACTCATGAATTGGTGTTTGATCTTAAGCCAGATGATATTTATTGGTGTGCCGCTGATGTGGGCTGGATCACAGGCCATAGCTATATGGTTTACGGGCCGCTTGCTAATGGCGCAACAAGCATCTTATTTGAAGGGGTGCCAACGTATCCTGATTCAGGTCGAATTGGTCGTGTGGTTGATAAATTTGACGTGACCATTTTGTACACTGCACCAACGGCCATTCGTGCTTTGATGGCGAAAGGTGATGAGGCGACGCGTTCAAGTAAGCGAGATTCCTTACGAGTATTGGGCAGTGTGGGTGAGCCTATCAACCCAGAAGCCTGGTCTTGGTATTACAGTGAAATTGGTAATTCCTCTTGCCCTATCGTTGATACGTGGTGGCAAACTGAAACTGGTGGCATGATGATGACGCCACGTATTGTTCAAGGTGATGTAAAACCTGGTTCATGTACTGGTCCTTTGTATGGTGTGCAACCTGCGTTGGTAGACGCGCAAGGCGTCTTACAAGAAGAGCAGGGCGTGTTAGTGGAAGGTGGTTTGGTTATTACGGATTCTTGGCCTGGTCAGGCACGAACTGTTTATGGCGATCATGAGCGTTTCGAGCAAACTTACTTCAGTACTTTCGACGGTATGTACTTCACTGGTGACGGCGCATCTCGCGATGCAGATGGTCATTATTGGATTACTGGGCGTATGGATGATGTATTGAACGTTTCAGGGCACCGCTTGGGAACCGCTGAAATCGAAAGTGCATTAGTAGCTCATCCTTCTGTCGCTGAAGCCGCTATCGTGGGGTACCCTCATGATATTAAAGGGCAAGGCATTTATGTTTATGTCAGTGCGATTGCTGGTGTGATTCCAGATGAAGAATTGACTAAGTCATTAAAGCTATTTGTTCGACAAGAAATTGGTCCTATTGCAACGCCTGACCTTATTCAATGGACAAGTAAAGGTTTGCCGAAAACGCGATCAGGTAAAATTATGCGTCGAATTTTAAGGAAGATTGCCGCGAACGAACATGATCAACTTGGTGATACAAGTACATTAGCTGATCCAAGTGTGGTTGATGATTTAATCGAAAACCGTTTAAATGTGTGAACGTTTACACATTTAAAAAGGATACACAGTGATTTCACTTGTTATCGCGGATGATCACCCTTTGTTCCGTAGTGCGCTATGTGGTGCACTACGGGCAGAAATTGAGGGAATTGTAATTGTCGAATCACATGACTTAGATTCGACATTACAATGTTTAGCGAACGTAAATGATCTTGATTTACTGCTACTAGATTTAAATATGCCTGGTAGTGGTGACTTGTATGGGCTAATTCGAATTCGTAAAGACTTTCCTGATGTGCCTGTGGCGGTTATTTCCGGCAGTGAGGACAGTGCAATGGTTGCTAAAGTGATTGATGCTGGCGCTTTGGGCTTTATTCCCAAAACTAGCGAGCCTGCCACTTATGTACAGGCCATTCATGCCATTTTGGCGGGTGATATTTGGCTCCCAGATGGTCTTAGACAAGAGGTTGCCAATCAACCTAAACCAGATTTATCTATGCAGCACAAAGTAACAGAACTGACACCTCAGCAATATAAAGTTTTGTGTTATCTGCATGAAGGTCTGCTGAATAAACAAATTGCTTATGAATTATCTATTTCTGAAGCAACAGTAAAGGCACATATTACGGCGATTTTTCGTAAGCTGGAAATCAATAATAGGACGCAAGCAGTATTGGTTGCTAGTGACTTGAAGCTACAAATGACTACCGTATAAAGTTAATTCTTTTCTTTCTCTCTTTTAGCCTGATCTTTTCCATTTTTTTCGTCCTTGCAGTGGCATGAACCGGGAACCGGATCCATGCCACCTTCGTGCCATGGATGACATTTAGATAATCTTTTCAAACCAAGGTACATACCCTTAAAAATTCCAAAACGCTCAATAGCTTGGATCATATAATGTGAACAGCTAGGATAAAAGCGACAGTTATTACCCAATAACGGACTAATTAAAAATTGATAGCCTTTTACTATTAATATGAAGATTCTTTTCATGTGCCACTTGTCTAGTGAATGATTGGATGACTATCGCGTTATGTCATTTTTGTGTAAATAGTAACGTCTATTTGTTACTGTAGCGGAAATATATCACAGAATCGATTCTACTATGCCAGATCAACATTTTACTCTTGATGCAATGCAAGTCGTTGCTTAT
Source organism: Marinomonas sp. BSi20584 (assembly GCF_002792415.1). Classification (NCBI taxonomy): domain Bacteria; kingdom Pseudomonadati; phylum Pseudomonadota; class Gammaproteobacteria; order Oceanospirillales; family Oceanospirillaceae; genus Marinomonas; species Marinomonas sp. BSi20584. The sequence continues at coordinate 33,238 of NZ_KZ454882.1, read as the reverse complement.
CAAGGCGAGCCTGGAGCCTATTCGCATCTTGCTTGCAAACATACCTTTCCTGATTGGACCAGCATTCATTGTGCGACCTTTGTTGATGCTTTGCAGATGGTGGAGCGAGGTGATGCTTATTACGCCATGATCCCCGTTGAAAACTCTACTGCTGGTCGAGTGGAAGAGATTTATCGAGAATTAAAACGCACCCAGCTGTATGTTGTGAAAGAGCATTTTGAGCCAGTAAATCATTGTTTAATTGCTCGTCATTCTATGACATTAGATCAAGTTACCCGCATTGGCAGTCACCCTCAAGCGTTGGCGCAATGTGATGCTAATATTAAGGCGTTAGGTGCGAAAAGTCAGGCCATGTATGACACCGCAGGTGCTGCTAAGCATATTGCTGAGTTTGATGAGCCTGGATTAGCGGTTATTTCATCTGAATTGGCAGCAGAATTGTATGGTCTAAATGTGCTTAAAACTTTTTTTAACGACACTATAGGCAATACAACTCGTTTTTTGGTTTTTTCTCGTCAGCAAAAAATGCCTATTTATGAAGATGGCTTAACGTATATCACTTCTTTTATGTTTCGTGTACGAAATATCCCCGCAGCCCTTTATAAAGCGATGGGTGGTTTTGCTACTCAAGGGATTAACATGTTGAAATTAGAAAGCTATATGGTGAATGGTAACTTCACCGCGACCCAGTTCTATGTAGATGTTGAAGCGCATTTTCAATCTTCCTCTATGCAGGCTGCATTAGAAGAGTTGCGCTTTTTCTCTGAAGAAGTCCGAATGTTAGGAACCTATTTAGCGGATGATTATAGGTCGAAGTAGCAATGATAACTCGTTTTTTGTGCGTTAGTTTTTATCTGTTTTTTAGTTTCAATGCTTGGGCTGAAATGGAAGATTTGTCTTCTGCTAGAGGAGATTTTTCTGATCTAGGTTCGTATGATGGCTTTTTCGATCATATTTCTGTGGTTGTTACGCCGTCTAAAATGCCTCAGCCTAGAGTCGACGTGTCTTCTACGTTATCTGTATTAGACGGTGAATTTATCCGACGTATTAATATGCAATATGTGGAAGATCTTTTGCAGTTTGTCCCCGGCTTTTCTGTTGCACCTTATAAGTCATCCAGCCAAAAAGAGTCCTCTTATCACGGTACTCAGTTGGATCAATATCGCCGTATTCAGGTGTTGGTTAATGGTCGTTCTGTTTACAGTGTAGGGTTGGCGCGAGTTGAATGGGCAACGTTACCATTAAGTATTGAAGACGTCGCTCGTGTGGAAGTTAACCGAGGACCGAATGCCGCAAGCTATGGTATTAATTCGTTTTTTGCTGTGGTGAATATTATTACCAGATCTCCTTTAGAAACGTTGGGCGACAGTATTAGCGCTTATTCAGGGTCGAATGGTGATTATCGATTATATGGACAGCACAGTGGTTTAAATGGTGATTGGAGCTATCGAGCATCGGCCTCTACAAATAATGTAAGTGGCTTTGATAAAAATGCTGATGGATATGAACGTCATGATGGGCATCGAACCCAAATGGGCAATGTGCTTATTCAAAAGGAGACTGCAAGCAGCACCTTTAATCTAGATGTGGGGGCCAATAGCCTTAAAGATAAGATTGATCCGGTGGAATATGACACAGGTTCTTATGATATTAATAAGCCAATGCGCTTGATTGATCGTGAACATATTAAGTTAAGCTATAGCAAACAAGTATCACCGAGTCATGAGGTGAAAATACAGTATTATTATGATCAATCTGATCTGAATGAATATCATGAAGCTATACTCAGCTCTGGATTTTATAACGCGTTATTTGATGGTTCTAGTACTGTTCCAGTGTATGAGTCCACAATTGTTGATCTACTGGAAACTCGTCAAGATATTGAGCTACAAAGCACATGGGAAGCATCCAATAGACTGCGTTTGATTTCTGCTGTGGGCTATCGTTGGGATGAAGCGGATTCTGAGCATTATTTATCAGGAAAAGCGAGTGATGAGGTGTTTCGCCTTTCTTCTAACATAGAGTACAGAGCTAGCGAGAGTTGGATAATAAATGCTGGGGCTATGTTTGAGCGCAGTCAAATGGGAGGGGCGTTTTTATCGCCTAAATTCGGTATGACTTATAAGTTATCCGAGCAAGAGTCTATGCGATTTAATATATCCAAAGCGGTAAGAACTCCTGATTTATCAGATCAATATTTTAAGTGGCATTATGTTTTAGCTAATGGGGATAGCTCTCCAACCTCGTATGCGGTGAATGGAGAAAAAGAGGAAAAAATTACTTCTTATGAAGTGGGCTATTATCATTATTGGCCGAGTCGCGGTTTATCGTTTGATATAAAGTTTTATCATGATGAAGTTAAGGACATGGTCTTAAGTCAGAAAAAATTCACATCCTATACTGGAGATGCTCAAGTCGAAGAGGGCATAACGGAAGATGTTGATATCAATGGAATTGAACTAGAATTTGATTGGCGCTTTCGTTCTGGTGCTATTACTCGTTTCACCTATGCTTATCAAGATACTCAAACAGACAACGCTACTCTTCTGAAGGCTACAACACCTGTTATGATCTCTTTCTTTGGTAGCTTGCCTCTAACAGATCGCTGGGCTATTCAAAGCTATTATTGGTATGGAAAAGAGTTAGGCGGTAAAGATTATGAATTACTTAATACATGGTTGTCATACGAATTGACCTTCGGAGGGTACTCTAAGGCTACAATGGGAGCTGGTGTGGAAACGCGTTTAGATGATAACTCACTTGTTTCGAAACATAATAATTTGACGGAAAATACGTTTGCTTATGTTTTCACCAATATCACTTTCTAATGTGGATAAATAGAAACGTGAAAAGGATTTTTATTTTTATTATTTTGTCGCTGACATCCATAAATGTGTCTGCGGCTATTTATGTTGTCCATGATATAGAAGAGAGTTCAGCACGCTCTTTGGCATTCCAGCTTTCTAAATTATTGCCAGCCAATACGCAACTGATCCCAGTGCGTCGTTCTTTGTTTATACAAAACGCTTCTTTTTTGAAAAGCGAAGATGTGACGGTTGCAATTGGTTCTGAAAGCTTTCGTCAGGTGTGTTCATCGGTCTCGGAAGGGGCTGTTATGGCTATTTTTATTGGTAAAGAAGAGTATCTTAAAGCACGGCCGCAGTGTGGGCTTCCTAATAGTGCTGTGTTTTCTGGGGCGCCTTTGGATAAGCGCTTGGCCTTGCTTGAGGCCATTTGGTTTGATCGTAAACCTCTGGCTGTACTTTATAGTGATAATCTTTTGATCGATGTGCAAAATATGCAGGAACAGGCCGCGCAGCATGGCTTTGAGTTTCAGTTTATTAAAACAGAGGTGGACCGACTGTCTGTGTTGAAGTCGGTTAATTTCGTCTTAGATGGCTCAGCTGTGGTTTTTTCATTAGTTGATACTGAGCTATATAAAAATGGTATAGCACAGGACATACTGAAATTACTATTTCATAAACAACGGGTGATGATAGGACCTTCTTTTGCTTTTGTTCGAGCAGGTTCATTGTTTGCAATTTATTCTGATACTGATACGAAACTAGATATTTTGGCTAATCATATCAGCATGTGGCAAACAAAAGGGGTACTGCTGGACGCTGTGTACCCCGATAAGCTGAGAGTGAGTTTTAACCCCTATCTGATTAAATCACACGGTGTCGTGTTGCCGTCTCCGTCTTACTTGAAAGATAAGTATGGTCTTTGCTCCGAAACTGGGTGTTAGAGGTTACTGTAGAAAGCGTTTCACTAGACTGGTAAAGGGTAATGGTTTTTCAGCATGTAACCAATGACCAGCACCAGATATTATCTTAAAGCTGGCGTTTGGAAAGAATGCCAAAATAGCTTCCTGATACTCTGCCAAGATATAGTCTGAGTTTTCACCTTTGATAAATAGCGTTGGAATACTTACCGCACTTTTAATCACTGGTTTTTTCAGGATAGTAGAATAGCTATCGGCTATATTGTTCACAGAGAGCTCTAGTTTGAAGCCTTCTTCGCTTCTTGCTAGGTTTTTCAATAAGAATTGTCTGACGGCCAAGTTTGACTCGTATTTACTTAATAGCGCGTCTGCTTCTTTTCTTGAAGAGGGTAGTGATTCATCAATCGCCTTTAAGCCTTCTAAGATCCGAGTATGGCTAGGCTGGTAATCGACTGGAGCAATGTCGACGACAATAAGTTTTTCAATTTGTCCCGCTGTTGCCATTGCCGCCATTTGCATGGCGACTTTCCCACCCATAGAGTGACCGAGTAGGTAGAAAGAGTCGATTTTATTGAGCTCAGCCCAGTTAAGTATCGCTTCTGCCATTTTTGGGTAGCTGGCGTCTGGCATGCTGTCTGATTTACCATGGTTCGGAAGATCGATGCAGTAAACAGTGAAGTGCTCAGCTAAAGATTGTGCAATTGAATGCCAGTTGTCAGCATTGCCAAATAAACCGTGTATGACAATAAGATTTGGGCCTGATGAGCCATATTGTTTTGCGTGTATCATAAAAACCTTATTATTCTGCTAAGTAGATGAATGGTATTAGTTAACACTAGTATGCTTACATTGTATCAAGTCTTGGAATATTTCGTCCCTATAGAATCAAGGTAGTTGTTTGAATGTTAGATACATTTTTTATTAAAGCCCTCAAACACCCGTTGCGTTTAACGGCTTTAGTGATTGATAAGTTAGGAGTAAAAGCCAATTGGATTACCTTGCTTGGTTTTTTGATTGGCATGATGGTATTGCCAGCTTTGTACTTTGGAAACACCTCTTTAGCGTTGGTGTTGGTGATTATAAACAGGGTGATGGATGGCTTAGATGGCGCGGTGGCTAGGATACAAGGCCCCACAGATTTGGGGGGGTATTTAGATATCACCTTAGATTTCATTTTTTATTCGGCGGTGATTTTCGGTTTTGCCTTGATGAATCCAGTGGACAATGCGTTAGCGGCGAGCTTTTTGATTTTTTCTTTTATGGGCACGGGCAGTAGTTTTTTAGCGTTTGCCATTATGGCCGAGAAGCGAAACATTGAACGTTTAGAGTATGGTCGTAAATCTCTGTATTTTTTAGGGGGATTGGCTGAGGGTACAGAAACTATTGTGTTTCTGGTATTGATTTGTTTATTGCCTGACTACTTTGCCGTCATGGCGTATTTGTTTGGTGTGATATGTTGGGTAACGACGACAACTCGAATTTACGCGGGCTACCGTACGTTACGTTAGGCAGTAATTAGTAAACAAAAATTAGTCGAAAAAAGCGATTTCAATGTCGCTTTTGACAATAGCGCAGCATGCTAATAAATAACCGCTTTGCACCCATGCAAGGGGCTCAAATGGGTAAATTACATTTCCCCACAAGAGCTTGATTGAGCAAGAAGAGCAATATCCTTCACGACACTGGTATTCAACGTGAATACCAGCTCTCTCAAGTTGTACTAGCAAGGGCTCATCTTCGGTGACGAGAATTTGTTTTTTCCCTAGCAGTACACGATGCACTTGTTCTTTTTTCTCGGGTGCTTTTGGTTTAGAGGTCGAAGTCATCGAAGTCTGAATCATCTAAGCTATTGTCAGTTTGACCCACTAGGTAAGAACTGATTTCTGCCTCTTGTGGGGCAACTTGAACATTGTCACTCACCAACCAAGCATTAATCCAAGGGATTGGGTTATGCTTAGTTGTAAAGCAAGTTTCAAATCCAACGGCTTGCATACGTACATTGGTAATGTATTCAACATACTGGCCTAGAATTTGAGCGTTAAGGCCAATCATCGAGCCGTCTTTGAATAGGTAAGTTGCCCATTCTTTTTCTTGCTCTGCTGCTTCAATGAAAATCTGGCGAACTTCGTCTTGGCATTCTGCAGCAATGATGGCCATCTCTGGGTCATCTTTACCGGAAGCCATCAAGTTCAGCATGTGTTGAGTGCCTGTTAAGTGCAAAGCCTCATCACGAGCGATTAATTTGATGATCTTAGCGTTACCTTCCATCAGCGTGCGTTCAGCAAAGGCGAAGCTACAAGCAAAACTCACATAGAAACGAATCGCTTCTAATACGTTGACGGATGCAATTGTTAGGTAAAGTGCCTTTTTAAGCTTAGGCATAGAAATTTCAATTGGGCCCTTGCCTGGAACATCAAAGGTTCCCATGCCCATGGTGTTATACAAATTGACCATTTCGATTAGACGGTCATAGTATTTAGAAACACTATCAGCACGTTTAGTGATTTCTTCGTTCGTCACGATATCATCAAAAATCTTGGTCGGATCGTTAACGATGTTACGAATAATATGTGTGTAAGAGCGGCTGTGAATGGTTTCGCTGAATGACCAAGTTTCGATCCAAGTTTCTAATTCAGGTAGAGAAACGATTGGTAATAATGCAACGTTTGGCGAACGGCCTTGCACACTGTCGAGCAGGGTTTGATACTTTAGGTTGCTCAAGAAAATATGTTGTTCGTGTTCTTCTAATCTTTGAAAATCTTTACGATCTGTAGAAAGGTCGACTTCTTCCGGGCGCCAAAAGAAAGATAATTGCTTTTCGATTAATTTTTCAAAGATAGGATGCTTTTGCTGATCATAGCGAGCAACGTTGACATTTTCACCAAAGAACATAGGTTCTTTTGTACTATCGAAGTGCTTACGGTTGAAAGTCGAGTAACTCATGTCTCAGGGTATTCCTCAAAAGCGTAAGGCACATTCAATGAGAAGATGCCTTAGTTATTAATAGATTTTAGTATTTCGTTAAAGCGATAAACGTAGCAAAGCCTCATTGTTATGAGGCTTTGCTTGTCAGATCATGCAAAAGATCTTTGTACGATGGCTGACAGGTTAGATCTTGCAAGCACCGCCAGCACAATCATCCATGTCTTCTTGTTTATCATCAGCACCATCACGAGTATTGTGATAGTACAGTGTTTTCACACCAAGTTTATAAGCGGTAAGTAGATCTTTCAAAATCACCTTCATCGGTACTTTTTGAGATTCAAATTTCTGTGGATCATAGTTTGTATTGGCAGAGATCGCTTGGTCGACAAATTTCTGCATGATGCCAACTAATTGTAGGTAGCCATCATTTGATGGAATGGTCCACAACAATTCATAGCTATCTTTTAGGCGTTCAAACTCAGGTACGACTTGCTTCAAAATACCGTCTTTACTTGCTTTAACAGATACGAAACCACGAGGTGGCTCGATGCCGTTAGTCGCGTTACTGATCTGAGAAGAGGTTTCAGATGGCATCAATGCAGTTAGTGTTGAGTTACGTAGACCGTGAGTAACGATCTCAGTACGCAAGGTTTCCCAATCGTAGAACAATTCGTTAGAAACGATGTTATCGATTTCTTTTTTGTAAGAATCGATTGGCAAAATACCTTTAGAGTAAGTCGTTTCGTTGAATGCCAAGCATGGACCAAACTCTTTCGCTAACTTGTTAGAAGCTTTTAGTAGGAAATACTGAATCGCTTCAAATGTTTTGTGAGTTAGTTCGTTTGCACTACCGTCAGAGTATTTAACGCCATTTTTCGCTAAGTAGTACGCGTAGTTAATAACGCCCACACCTAAAGTACGACGCAATTCAGTAGCACGTTGTGCTGCTGGGATTGGGTAATTTTGGTAATCCAACAAACTGTCTAAAGCGCGAACAATAAGCTCTGCTAGCTCTTCTAGCTCATCTAGACTTTCAAGTGCACCTAGGTTGAATGCAGACAAAGTACAAAGGGCAATTTCGCCTTCTTTATCATCAATGCTATTCAGTGGCTTGGTTGGAAGGGCGATTTCCAAACACAAGTTACTTTGCTTGACTGGAGCAACTTTAGGATCGAATGGGCTGTGAGTATTACAGTGATCCACGTTTTGTAGGTATATACGACCAGTACTTGCACGTTCAGAAGCAAATAGAGTGAATAGTTCCGTTGCTTTAATCGTTTGCTTACGGATAGAAACATCTTGCTCATACATAGTATACAAGCGATCAAATTCTTCTTGGTCAGCAAAGAAAGCATCGTATAGACCTGGTACGTCAGATGGGCTAAACAAAGTGATATTGCCGCCTTTAATCAAACGTTGGTACATCAGGCGGTTAAACTGTACGCCGTAATCCAAATGACGAACACGGTTTTCTTCTACGCCACGGTTGTTTTTCAGTACCAATAGGCTTTCGACTTCTAAGTGCCAAATTGGGTAGAAAACGGTAGCTGCGCCACCACGAACACCACCTTGAGAACAGCTTTTTACCGCTGTTTGGAAGTGTTTGTAGAATGGAATACAGCCTGTGTGGAAGGCTTCGCCACCACGGATAGGGCTACCTAGAGCACGAATTGCACCGGCGTTTACACCAATACCAGCGCGCTGGCTAACGTATTTAACGATAGCACTTGATGTGGCGTTGATAGAATCTAAAGAGTCACCACATTCAATCAATACGCAGCTACTGAACTGACGAGTAGGTGTGCGAATACCAGACATAATAGGTGTTGGTAATGAAATTTTGAATTTAGATACTGCGTCATAGAAGCGGCGGATTAAGTTTAAACGCTCTTTTTTGTCGTATTCAGCAAATAAACAAGCAGCGACAAGTATGTAGATAAACTGAGGGCTTTCGTATATTGCACCAGTTACTCGGTTTTGTACCAAGTACTTACCTTCAAGCTGTTTCACCGCAGCATAAGAAAAATCCATATCACGAGAGTGATCAATGAATGTATTTAGCTCGTTAAAGTCTTCTTCTGTGTACTTTTCTAGCAACTGTGCATCATAGCGCTTTTGCTCAACAAGACTTTTTACGTGTTTATAAAGGTGTGGTGGTTCGAAATCACCAAAGGCTTTTTTACGTAGGTGAAAGATAGCTAAACGAGCTGCTAGATATTGATAGTCTGGAGTGCTTTCGGAGATTAAATCTGCAGCAGACTTAATAAGTGTTTCGTGGATGTCTGTAGTACGAATACCCTCAAAGAACTGAATTCGTGCTTTTAGCTCTACTTGGGAAACAGAAACATTGTCTAACCCTTCGGCAGCCCATGCGATGACTTTATGAATCTTTTCTAGGTTGATGTTTTCTGTCGTCCCGTTACGTTTAGTAACTGTGAGAGTGCTCATTCAATGACTTCCCATTAGCGCAATATAAAAAAGGATATTTACTCTATGTAGTGTGTATTTTTTAGCTAACACACTATATGTAGTGTTTCGTTGTTAATCTGTAGCGAACAATAGTGCTCATTTAGGTGAAAATCAAGGCTTGAAAAAAACTCTAAAATGATAATTGAATAATAGCTAAGTGGTCACTTACTTTACTTGCCTGAAAAAGCGTAAAGTTAGCAATTGGCAATACCATAAGGGCTATTTTTATCTATTTTTTGCTGAAAAAAACTCAACTGCCTGAACGCACGAAAAGTGATCAAGAAATGAGGGTAAGCACCATTTTGAACGCCGCAACCAGTGCAAATAAAATTACTTGGTGGGTAAGGTATATTGGTAGTGCATAACGTCCCATAAATGCCAAAATATGTATTATTGGGTTGTTTGGTATGGGGCACTTATGCCAATTTAGGTATCCAAGAAGAGGGCCAACTAAAACAACACCAATCCATGGGAATGGAAACACGATATCCAAGGTTCTTTGTGGCAGAGCTATGTAGGAAGTGATGGTCGAGAAGGCGTTAGGGAAGTGTAGCCAGTTAGTTGTGTGATAGATGATTATAATTATGGCACCGAATAGTGCTGAAAGAATTGGCCATTGCGCAATGGGTCTAGTGATCAACGATGCGATAAAGATAAAATGCAAAATACCAAAATATATCCACTGGTCAGGGACAGCAAGATAGGTAGCTAACGAAATAGCAGCGGCGGAAATAAATAGTTTTACATCGCGTTTCCAAAACGTCTGGCTACTAGCCTTTCCTAATGCTAGATAAGTTGACCAGCCAATTGCAGATAGAAATAAGGTTAGAATTAGGCTGCGAAAATAGACCCAAAAAGGGTCGTAAATGGAAAACTCCATAAAGCCAAAATTCCGCAAATCCCAGCAGAAATGGAATATCATCATCAGTAGTACGGCGGTACCGCGATAAACGTCTAAAAATGCACTGCGTTTGGTGGGTTCGAAAACGGAAGAGGTTTGCATTGAAGTCCAAGGTGAATAATTAAATGGAAGCTCGGCCATCATACCGATACTCAATTTCTAGCTCAAGCTTGCAGCAGCTTATGCCACAGCTTAAGTTGAATTTACTGTGGGAAAGAGAAAATTTGCTCATGTTTGGCCGCGATATATCGGTGCCAAGAAAAGTTGCGTTTATTGCGGATTTTGGTATTTGTTATCGCTATTCTGGTAAAGATCATCATGGTGCTGGTTGGCCTGATTGGCTATTGCCTATCAAAGAAGAGGCAGAACACCTTGCAGAGCAGCCTTTTAATGCGGTGTTATTGAATTGGTACCAAGATGGTGATGAATATATGGGCTGGCATGCCGATGATGAAAAATCATTAGGGCCTGCGCCAGTCGTTGCTATGTTAAGCCTCGGAGCGAGTCGGCCGTTTCTATTTCGCCTTAAAGCGAATCATCAAATTAAACACAGTGTGGAATTAGAAGACGCAAGCTGGTTGGTTATGTCTGCTTCAACGCAAGTATTGTGGCAGCATTCTTTACCAGTAAGAAAGCGAATCAAAGAGGAGCGAATAAGCTTAACGTTTCGTCTCCTGCTTTGATCCTTATCTACTTACTTTAATACTTCTTTGGTAGAGTCTAATAATTAAGGCGCTTTGCGTGTTCTTAGCCAATCGTTGTCTTTGAGTGTGTAGCAAATGCGATCATGAAGTCGGCTTGGTCGTCCTTGCCAGAATTCAATGAAACTAGGCTTTAGCACATAGCCACCCCAGTTTTCTGGGCAAGGTACTTCTAAATCATTAAAAGCTTGTTCTTCTGCGTTAAAGGCTTTTTGCAGTGCGTCACGGCTAGCAATTACAGTACTTTGTTTTGATGTTCTTGCTGCTAGCTGGCTACCGCGTGGGCGAGTTGCAAAATACGTCTCTGAAGTTGTGCGGGAAACTTTCTCTATAGTGCCCTCTACACGAACTTGACGAGACAGCGCAGGCCAAAAGAAGGTCATGCTAGCTTTATTGTTTTGCGCGAGCTGTTGGCCTTTCTCACTGTCATAGTTTGTGAAAAATGAAAATCCAGCGTCGTTACGTTGTTTCAATAGCACCACGCGTGAATGAGGCCAACCATCTAGTCCAATAGTGCTTAATACCATTGCTGTTGGATCATCAGGGCAAGATTCGATAGCCTTTTCGAGCCAATTGTCAAATAAAGCAAGTGGGTTGTTACCAGCCTGTTCTTCCAAAAGATCGTCGAATTGGTAGTCACGACGAATAGAATGAAGATCTCTGTTCATGATTAAATCCGGTAAGTGGTTATGGTCATGACTTTGGATACTTGGGTCATGATGGCCATAATAGGTTGTGGAAACTCGTATCCGCCTGCTTCTAACGCCATTGCTTTGTGTCTGGCTTCGTCTATGTGCATTTGCGTTAATACAGCTTTGCTTTTTGCATCTTGCATTGGCAGGGTCGCCATGTGTTTTTGAAGATGAATGCAAACCTGATCTTCTGTTGCTGCAACAAAGCCTAAGCTTAATTTATCACTAATAAGGCCAGCTCCAGCTCCTATCATAAATGACGCACCATAAAATAATGGGTTCAAAATGCTCGGCTTGCTGCCTAGGTCATAAAGACGCTGTTCGCACCAGACTAGATGATCTATTTCTTCGTCTGCGGCATGCTCCATCTCTTGGCGAACTGTAGCTAGTTTTGCGGTAGTAGCTTGGCCCGCGTAAAGGGCTTGTGCGCATACCTCTCCAGTATGGTTAATACGCATTAGACCTGATGAATGCTTACGCTCGCTTTGATCCAATTCTGCTTCTTCTAGTTTATCAGCAGGGGAAGATCGATTTGCTTTCGCTGCGTGAGGGACAAGCGTTTGTAAAGCGCGGTCAAACTGTAATACGGCTTTATCTAGAAAAGAGATCATCATATTTCCTCTTGTTAACCTGGAGGCCATGTCATCGCGCGGCCACCCAATACATGCATGTGAATGTGGTAAACGGTTTGCCCACCCATTTCGTTGCAGTTCATGACAACGCGATAGCCTGCGTCGCTGATGCCTTTCTGTTTTGCTATTTTCGCAGCGGTAATTTGTAGTTTGCCAACCACTGGAGCATCTTCATCTGTAAGGTCATTCAGCGTACTAATGTGACGCTTCGGGATGACAAGAAAATGGGTTGGCGCTTTAGGCATAATATCTTCAAAAGCAATAACGTCATTGTCTTCAAATAAAATGTTTGCCGGAATGTCACCCTTTACTATCTTGCAAAATAAACAGTCCATATCATCTCCTTTCGGTTGTATTATTCAAGGTTAGTGGTTTTGCTTCAAGGCGTTTTGCGCAAAGGGTTGATCCGTGACAAAGATGTGTTCTTTAGTCTGTCCCCTTTTTGTATAAGGCGCGATATCCTTTGCTCTAGATGGTTTTCTAACTCAGAGCAGGCTAGTAATTCATCAAATCCCAGCTTTTTTGCATAATCTAGCGACATTTTAACATTGTTGCTGATGAGTAAGCACTGATCTTCATGCCGCATTAAAGGAAGTAATCTTTGCTGTGTAATGTGAGGAATGTGCCCGCCGTTATCAAATACTAAAATAACAGAGCCTGATTCTCTTTTTGCAGGCAGCTCTAAATAATCCAATAAACTTTCTAGAGTGGTGAAGTGCTCTATTTTATTGGTATGACTTTGCAAGATCGTTAGTGCTTTTTGTAGGTCGCTGTCTTCTTGGCCAAATAATATGATGTCAAAGTGATGTTGTTGGCTGATATCGTTATTTAAAGGGCGTATGTGCGCGCGTATAGGGAGCTGGATGTTAACGCTTCGCATATGAGCATTTTCAGATATTTGTATCTCACCTTCTAAGTGTTGGGTGAGAAGTGATATGTAATGCATTCCAAGATCAAAACTGGTTGCAGTAGTGCGAACTTGTGTCGGCAGCGGAAAGCAGCTGAGCTCTAGTAAAGTTACACCTTCTCTGTTTATTTCATGGCGGGTAATGTTGATGGTTAATATTTGATCTGTGAAGTGCTTGAATTCTTGCGCTAGGCTTTCTATAAGGTGCTGCAAAATAGATGCATTCTGTAAGATTTCAACTTGATCTGTCTTGTAAGTATTCAGCTCAATCTGCGTGTTATCTTGATCTAAGCGTTGAACGTTATTGTAAGCATTATCTATTAATTGATTAAGTGATAGCGGGTACGGCTGATCTGGTGGCGTATGTTCTTTAATATCACTAATTAGGTCAATTCGCTCAATCAGATTTTTTAGGTTGTTGTTGGCAGTCAGGCTGCTGGTTAAAAACAGCTTGGTATCATTTGATGTAGCTGCTTGTTCAAGGTGGGAGAGCGTACCTCCAAGAATATTGATTTGACGGCGAAGCCTGTTGGAAATGTCGGATAAAAGGTCTGTTATTTCTGTTTGAGCTTGTTTGCTCTTTTTCGAATGCCTTTGTAGTAGTGGCGTTGTTTGCGCAATCATACCAGTGAAATGAATCATTGCTTCGATGATTATAGTGATGGTTAACCCCCACTCAAACAATAACGCGCTTGGAATAACGCCATAGGCTGACATAAGCCAAGCAAAGTGGCCGCAAAGTAATGTTAGTCGAGCAACCAGGTAGTACCCAGAAAACGGTATATTTTTCATAAAGGCGATGACAGCATGCACAGTTAATATAATAAGAGTGCCAACCACTATGAAAGAAAGAGCCGCTATGTTTATTTTTTCTGGTGAAACGGTGAAAATGATGGCAAATAACGCGTTAATAGAACCGACTGCGATTAATAGTTTGTCTAATTTAGGCAGATGTTCTTTGGTATCAAGATAGAGGCGGGAGAAAAATACAATGGCGCATAAACAAGATAATGCGGCTAGATTGTATATTCGTTCTTGAATATTGATCTGGTTTGGAAACAGCTGAGAAATCTGATCGTGAAGTGCGAGATGTAGAACTGCTATGCCAATGAGCAAGATGCAGTAGATTAAATACATAGGGTGTGATGTTTTGACAAAAAAGAAGGCATTACAAACTAGTAAAGCCAACAATATGCCAATGAGAACCCCGGTGAAAGTTAGGCTTTTTTGAGTGTCTTGGCTTAGTTGAGAAAGGGTTTTAAGCTCGATTTGTGCATTAATTGGTAAGTGAGATGATAGCTTAATGTACAAGGTGAACACGGGGGGCGAGTTGGCTGGAATTGAAAAAATATAGTTTGGTGCTTTGATTTCTTTGTTGTTATAAGGGCGCGCACCACCGAGCTCTGCCTGGATCTGATTTTCGTATAAATTAGGTAGGTAGATGTCTAGATATTGTAGTCTAGGCGAATCTATTTCTAGTAAAATAGGCGTACTGTTGGTAGTTCGTATTGCTACATCGGTGCGAATCCATATGTTGCCTTTTACCAATCCCAATTGTAAGTATTCACGGTTAATTGGACGAAATCTCTTTGCATATTCGTCAGACGCAATAGTGCTAAATGGGAGGGCTTGATCTTCATCGATAAAATAAGAGCCGCTTTTGCTAATATTGAACGTACTATTCGTATCATCAATGATGGCAATAGTGTTTGTGCTCCACGCGGTGTTGGAGATGCTAAGTAAAAACAGTAAAATAAATCGATAAAGCAAAACGCTAGCCTAATTATATTGTATAAAGGCTATCATTATTAACTAGATAGGGGATCAAATGCTATATCCAATTTTGGTGGAGTATTATGTTTGGTTTAGCATACTCTTGTTGGGTGTAACTTGGTTTGCTAGGCAAGCAAAACCGACAACCCGAACTAATCTAATGTACGGCTATGGAATGATTGCAGCGCTAGGTTTTGTGCTTGGTTTAGATTGGGTTGCTGGCATTATTTTTGGTTTATTGGTGCTGGAAGTAGGGCGCTTGTTTAAGGCTTGGTTAGACAAAAAAGAGTCTCAGCTGAAAAATAAGTCATAAGTCTGGATCAATTTTAAGATGTAAAAAAGGCCTCAATTGAGGCCTTTTTTGTTAATAAATAACGTATTTACACTTTAAGTCGACTGCAGATTACTTTTGCTCACGAGCAATTGCACGATGGCCGATGTCGGTGCGGAAATAAACTTTGTCCCAAGACAATGTCTTAACCACATCGTAAGCAGACGCTTGTGCTTCTGCAACCGTATCGCCAAGAGCAACGGCACAAAGAACACGGCCGCCATTGGTAACCACCTGGCCATCTTTTAATGCTGTGCCAGCTTGAAATACTTTCTGGCCTGCAGGAAGTACTGTGTCCAAACCAGAAATTACATCGCCTTTAGGATAATCGGCAGGGTAGCCGCCAGCAGCAAGAACCACGCCTAAGCTTGCGCGAGGATCCCAATCAGCTTCGATTGTATCTAGCTTGCCATTGATTGCAGCCAAACACATTTGTGCCAAATCAGAACGCAAGCGCATCATGATTGGTTGTGTTTCTGGATCACCAAAACGGCAGTTGTATTCGAGCGTTTTTGGTGTGCCATCTGGTGCGATCATCACGCCAGCGTATAAGAAACCGCGGTAGCGATTACCTTCAGCGTTCATGCCTTTGACCGTTGGCATGATGACTTCGTTCATAATGCGATCATGGATTTCTGGTGTAACAACAGGTGCTGGAGAGTAAGCGCCCATGCCGCCAGTGTTAGGGCCTTTGTCACCATTATCACGTGCTTTGTGGTCTTGGCTTGTCGCCATTGGCAAAACGGTCTCGCCATCAACCATGCAGATGAAGCTAGCTTCTTCGCCAACCAAGAATTCTTCGATAACAACACGACTACCTGCATCACCAAAAGCGTTGCCTTGTAGCATGTCTTCAACAGCTTCAATAGCTTCGGCTTCTGTTTGCGCCAAAATAACGCCTTTGCCTGCTGCTAAGCCGTCGGCTTTAACAACGATTGGAGCACCATGCTGCTTGATGTAAGCAATAGCAGGTTCGATCTCGGTGAAGTTACCGTAAGCCGCAGTTGGGATATTGTGGCGAGCTAAGAAGTCTTTAGTGAAGGCTTTAGAGCCTTCTAGTTGTGCTGCTGCCGCCGTTGGGCCGAAGATAGCTAGGCCTTCTTTTTCAAATGCGTCTACTACACCAATAACCAATGGCGCTTCTGGACCAACAATTGTTAGGTCGATGTTTTCTTTTTTTGCAAAAGCAACAAGATCTGCAATATCAGTGACGCCAATGTTAACGTTTTCGACTTTGTTTTCTGTTGCTGAGCCTGCGTTGCCTGGAGCAACGAAAACTTTTTCGACATGGCTAGATTCTGCGGTTTTCCATGCTAGAGCATGTTCACGTCCGCCGTTACCAATAATAAGAACTTTCATGATCTAATCCTTTGTATTGCGAACCAGAGGCCGAAGCCTCCAGTGACTAACTAAAAAGTTTTGAAGTATTAATGGTTGTTTCCATTAATACGGCTTCTTAGCGGTGCGCTCTTAATGATACGCTCTTAATGATACGCTTTTAATAACGTGCTATTAATGATGCGTTCTTAATGGCGGAAGTGGCGCATGCCAGTGAAGACCATTGCCATGCCTGCTTCGTCAGCAGCAGCGATGACTTCTTCATCACGCATAGAGCCACCAGGCTGGATAACAGCCGTAATGCCAGCTTGTGCTGCAGCATCGATACCATCACGGAATGGGAAAAATGCATCAGACGCCATGACAGAACCAATTACTTCTAGTTTCTCGTCAGCTGCTTTAATGCCAGCGATTTTAGCACTGTAAACACGGCTCATCTGGCCTGCGCCTACACCAATAGTTTGTTCCGTTTTTGCATAAACAATCGCATTGGATTTAACGAATTTAGCCACTTTCCAAGCAAACAATAGATCTTTTAGCTCTTCTTCGCTAGGTTGGCGTTTAGAAACGATTTTAAGATCGTCTAAAGTAATCACACCATCGTCACGGTCTTGAACCAATAAGCCGCCGTTAACACGCTTGTAATCTAGTGCTGCTGGCTTGTCTTTTGACCATTGTCCGCATTCAAGTACACGAACATTTTGCTTCGCAGCAACGATATCGGCGGCTTCTTTGCTTACGCTTGGTGCAATGATAACTTCAACGAATTGACGATCAACAATCGCTTGAGCTGTTTTAGCATCTAGCTCTTGGTTGAAAGCAATGATGCCACCGAATGCAGACGTTGGGTCTGTCTGGAAAGCAAGATCGTAGGCTTCAAATTGAGTCGCTGCTGTTGCTACGCCACAAGGGTTAGCGTGTTTAACGATAACGCATGCTGGCTTATCGAAGCTTTTTACGCACTCAAGAGCCGCATCGGTGTCTGCGATGTTGTTATAAGACAGTGCCTTACCTTGGATTTGTTTAGCAGTGCTGATGGACGCTTCTTTAGGATTTGCTTCAACATAGAAAGCGGCTTTCTGGTGTGGATTCTCACCGTAGCGCATTTCTTCTTTTTTGTGGAATTGTAGGTTGAAGGTACGAGCGAAGTCGTCGCTGCCGCCTTCTACTTTTTTACCTAGGAAGTTAGCAATAGCGCCATCGTAGTGAGAAGTAT
The DNA here is from genome assembly GCF_002792415.1 of Marinomonas sp. BSi20584. Classification (NCBI taxonomy): domain Bacteria; kingdom Pseudomonadati; phylum Pseudomonadota; class Gammaproteobacteria; order Oceanospirillales; family Oceanospirillaceae; genus Marinomonas; species Marinomonas sp. BSi20584. The sequence goes on along the minus strand of NZ_KZ454882.1, from coordinate 15,629 downwards.
GTTCAAATGCTTTAACAGCAAGGTCGAAACGCTGTTCGAAAGTCAAACCACCATCTGCTTTAATAGATGCCAAGATGTCTTCGTAGTTAGAAGGGGAAACTACGATAGCAACGTCTTTATGGTTTTTCGCTGCAGAGCGAACCATAGTTGGTCCACCGATGTCGATATTTTCGATCGCCATTGGTAAATCGCAATCAGGACGTTCGATAGTCGCTTCGAATGGGTAAAGGTTTACAACCACCATATCGATTTCTTCGATACCGTGTTCTTTCATGATGGCGCCATCGATGTCACGACGACCAAGAATGCCACCGTGCACTTTTGGGTGTAGAGTTTTTACGCGGCCATCCATCATTTCTGGAAAGCCTGTGTAGTCAGAAACTTCAGTTGCTTTAACGTTGCTGTCCAATAAAAGACGGTAAGTACCACCAGTTGAAAGAATTTCAACACCTTGAGCGGTCAGTTCGCGTGCGAATTCGACAATGCCTGTTTTGTCGGAAACACTGATTAACGCTCGTTTGATTGGAGTTACTGTATTTTGATTTGCCATCATGGTTCTCGCAATTAATTTAACACTAAATAAACAAGGGGAAGGTAAGACGAAAAAAAGGGCGAATTCGCCCTTTTTTCTTTGTGCTTATAGCATACCGTATTGCTTCAGCTTCTTGCGAAGTGTACCTCGGTTTAAACCAAGGATGGTGGATGCTTTTGTTTGGTTATCCTTTGTGTAGCTCATGACAGACTCCAGCAAAGGCGCCTCAACCTCTGCTAAGACTAACTGATATAAGTCTGTTATTGGCTGCCCATCAAGATGAGCGAAATAGTTTTGTAGGGCTTTTTCAACATTGTCACGTAGGGTTTGTGACTGCTCTGAAGAAGCGGCTTGAAACGTATGAGTATGAGTTTGTTCTACCACAGAATGACCTTCTATTTTTAAAGCTAACCATTTATTAATGCACGTTGATTGTCATTGAGAAGGGTGATCTAGGTCTTCTTTTTTGATTTTCAGTACATTAAGTGTAAGGTTCGTTTGCCTATTGGCAAACAAAGAACTCTTCCAATTTATCAAGCTGTTCTTGCGTATTATCAATACGGTTAAACAGACTGCGAAATTGTGTTTTATCCGCTAACGTCTGCAGGTACCAACCAACGTGCTTGCGAGCAATACGCACGCCTAAATAATCACCATAAAATTGGTGTAAGGCGTTCACATGGTTGATAACAAGCTGTCTCACCTCAGATAAAGAAGGAGGCGCTAACAATTCGTTTGTTTCTAAATAGTGGTTTATTTCGCGAAAAATCCACGGTCTTCCTTGGGCGGCTCGACCAATCATGATGCCATCCGCTTGGGTGTAATCTTTCACGAATTTTGCGGATTGCGCGTCTTTAATATCTCCATTAGCAAAAATAGGGATGTTTAAATGATGCTTAATCTCTGCAATCGTGTCGTATTCAACTTGTCCTTGGAATTTACATTCCCGTGTTCGTCCGTGAATCGCTAATGCTCGAATGCCAATATCCTCTGCCATTTTCGCAATCGCAAGACCGTTTTTCTGATCAAGACTCCATCCAGTACGGATTTTTAGAGTGACTGGAACAGAAACACTATTTACAACAGACTCCAGTATTTCTCGAACAAGTGCTTCATCTTTAAGTAATGCAGAGCCTGCCGCTTTATTGCATACTTTTTTAGCGGGGCAACCCATGTTTATATCAATGATTTGTGCGCCTAGCTCAACATTTTGTTGAGCGGCTTCAGCCATCATTTGAGGGTCACCGCCAGCAATTTGAACGGATCTCGGCGAGACTTCCGCGTCGTGAATTAAACGATGGCGGCTTTTTGTCGAGTTCCACAGGCGAACATCAGAAGTGACCATTTCTGATACTACTAAGCCTGCGCCTTGGTCATGGCAAAGGCGGCGAAAAGGCAAATCTGTTACGCCTGCCATAGGGGCAAGAATAACGGGCTTGTCAACGCAATATGGGCCAATAGCAAATGCCATGATGTTCCTGAATACTGGATTGAATGTTAAAGATCGTCGACAGCGTCGAGCGGGCGTGAATAATACCTATGCAATCGTTGTTTTTGAAGTCTTGACAGGCTAAAAACTGACTATTTTTTGTTCTTTTTTTAACCTTAGTACTAAAACAGTGAAAAACTAGTAAGAGCGAGTGTCTGTTGGGAAGGCTCTAAGCTGATGAGTGACCGCTCGAGCGCCTGGATCTTGTATCGGAATGACCAAGTGGATCGGGGTATTTGGTGGCATATAGGTGATATCGAGAAAGTCTTTGTGCAGATAATCGTTTGGCGAAAAGAGTCTTGCTGCCACTGGTAGACCGTTTAAGTCAAAAAACTCTAAGGCAATTTTTGGCATTGGCTGAGAGAAATCACTGGTGTTGGTGATAATGGCGTTTACTAAAAGTGTATTCGGTATGGACGGGTGGCTTTGGATGCGAACATGTTGAATGGTGATGGCGCTGATGTCTTCGAATCTTGGTAGTGCACAGCCAGAGTAAGAGCAAATCGTTTTGTAGATGGCTCTAAAATTAGAGGAGCGACTGCCTTCTTCAAAAAAATGCGTAGCCACTTGTGCAGTCAATAAGGCGATTCCTAATAACGAAGCAAAAAACCATAGCCAAGGGTGTCCTTTTTTCTTGCTTGTGAATGATTCGCTCTCGCCCATTAATGGCGCTAAGCTTTGTTGAGCGGATAGTTGCTCAAGGATGGTGTGTTGATTTTTTATGTCGGATGGGCGTGTTTGTTCCGCAGCAGTTTGCGCTAAGGAATGCAGGGCAACCATATAGTCTGGCTCAGGATTGGCTGCTACAGAGGCTTCAGTCGCGGCTGGCTTTGTTGGATTGGCTGCGGGTTTATTTGCTGTAAAGGGTTGCTGTGGTGTCGCCTTAAGTGCGGCTTCTACTTCAGCAAGCTCTAACTCCCATGGTGCTGGCTCATCTTGTCTTTTTGTTTCTGCAGCTGCTCTTTTGGCTTGTTCTTGTTTGTGAACGGACTCTTGGTAAGCATTGTTTGCTTCGAAGGCTTCGTCTTCTTCTAGTATGCTGCTGATTTTTGAACTTGTTGTATCTTCACTCTGTGGTTGCAGGTCCTCGTCATCAAATAGCGTGTGTAGCCAATCTGGATTAACAATTTCTTCTGCAGGAGCGAGCCTATTATCAATAGATGCTTTTAAGTTTGCGTGAGCTTCATTGCTTGGAGGGGTGTTGTTTTGAACTATAGTGTTTTGAGCTATGTTGTTTTGATCTGTCGGCTGGCGAGTCAAATCAGCTTGTGCTTGTTTTTTGGGCGCGACCGTTTCTATTGCTGGATCATTGTTTTCTTGTAGTGACTGTTCTCTTGTATTGGCAGGATTAGTCTTGTTGTTTGCCGCATCGTTGGCATTAAAAATATGGAAGCATTGGCCGCATCTGACTTTGCCCTTGGCCATGCTTAATACTTCATCGCTTACTCGAAATGCGGTTGAACATTTTGGGCAACGTGTTATTAGGCTATTGGCCATAGGGTGTAATCTTCCTGTCTAAAACTGTGCTGAGTAAAACGGCTATTATGCGTGCTTAGTACCTACAATACGAATCCATTCTTCCTTTTCGGTAATGGAGTCAATTGTAAACCACTCTTTATACGCCTCAATCACTTCCTGGGCCTGGTTGGCAAGGATGCCAGAAAGGGCTAATTGACCTTGATTTTTAACCAGAGCGGAAATAGTCGGCGCAAGGTGAGCAAGAGGGCCTGCAAGAATATTTGCAACTACGATATCGGCTTGTAGGTCAGATTCGTACGGAGGCAGTTTTACTTCTAAGCGGCTTGGGTCGATCTTGTTGCGTTCAGCGTTAGCTTCTGTTGCTTGCACAGCTTGTGGGTCGATATCGATACCAACCATGTTGTTTGCACCAAGTAGTAAGCCCGCAATGCCAAGAATACCTGAGCCGCAACCGTAATCTATGATGGTTTTATCTTTGCAATCAATGCTATCTAGCCATTGTAGGCACAATGCGGTAGTGGGGTGAGTGCCTGTACCAAATGCTAAGCCTGGATCTAGCATCAGTGTAACTGCGTTTGGATCTGGTACTTCACGCCAGCTAGGGCAAACCCAAAGACGTTCACCAAATTGGATTGGATGGTAGTTGTCCATCCATTCTCTTTCCCAATCTTTGTCTTCGACTATCTCTATTTTCATATCGATATCAGTTTCACCAAGGGACTCGGCTTTATGTTCAATTACTGGACGAATGTGTTCAATATCGGCGTCTGCTTCAAACAGGCCAGTCACCTTAGTGTTTTTCCATAGAGGTGTAGTGTTTAGGTCTGGTTCGTATACAGGATCGTCATGGACGTCTTCAAAGGTGACAACCATGGCGCCACAGTCAAGAAGAGTATCTTCGAAAGCTGGGACGTGATCGGGCGTGGTATTGATACGTATTTGAAGCCAAGGCATAAAGTGAAGTCCAACAGTAAAACAAACAGGAATAGAATAGCGAAGCTTAGAGCGAGAGGCGAGAGGAAAATGATTGCCCCTAGTGATTTATGTAGTCACTAGGGGCAAAACTGCAGTCTTTATAGACCGAGTTTTTTCTCCAAATAATGGATATTAACGCCACCAGCAATGAAATTAGCATCATTTACTAGGTCTTTTTGTAGCTCTATATTGGTTTTAATACCATCGATGAATGTTTCATCTAGAGCGCCAGAAAGGCGTTTTAGTGCAGCAGTACGATCTGGTGCATGACAAATGATTTTAGCAATCATAGAATCATACGTAGGTGGTACTGTGTAGCCACTGTACAAGTGAGAGTCAACACGAACACCCATACCGCCTGGAGCGTGGAAGTATTCCACTTTACCAGGGCAAGGCATGAAGGTTTTAGCGTCTTCTGCGTTGATTCGAGATTCAACAGCGTGGCCATTTAACTTGATATCTTCTTGTTTAAAAGACAATGGCAAGCCGCTAGCAATACGAAGTTGTTCTTTAACGATATCTACGCCAGTTACCATTTCTGTAACGGGATGTTCTACTTGCACACGAGTGTTCATCTCGATGAAGTAGAAGTTGCCGTCTTCGTATAGGAATTCGAAAGTACCCGCACCACGGTAGTTGATCTTGATACAAGCATCAACACACGCTTTTAAACAAGCTTGGCGAGATTCTTCGTTCAGCATCGGTGCTGGCGCTTCTTCCAGCACTTTTTGATGGCGACGTTGCAAAGAGCAATCACGGTCGTATAGATGAACGGCATTGCCTTGACCATCAGCCAATACTTGAACTTCGACGTGACGCGGGTTTTGTAGGAATTTTTCCATATAAACCGTGCTATCACCGAAGTAAGAACCTGCTTCAGATTGTGTAATGCTGATAGATTTTAGTAGGCTGCCCTCGTTGTGAACAACGCGCATACCACGGCCACCACCGCCTGCCGCTGCTTTAACGATAACCGGAAAGCCGATTTCATTAGCAACACGGATGCATTCTTCAGGATCTGTAGGTACTGGGCCGTTTGAACCTGGAACAGTCGGAACACCAGCTGCTTTCATTGCCTTAATCGCGGAAACTTTGTCACCCATTAGGCGAATCGTTTCGGCCTTAGGACCGATGAAGGTAAAACCAGAACGCTCAACTTGCTCTGCGAAATCCGCATTTTCAGCAAGGAATCCATAGCCTGGGTGGATAGCTGAAGTGTCTGTCAATTCTGCAGCACTGATGATAGCTGGAATATTCAAATAACTTTGAGCTGATGGATTTGGCCCTATGCAGATAGATTCGTCTGCAAGGCGCACATGTAACAAGTCACGGTCAATCTTAGAGTGAACCGCAACGGTTTTGATACCGAGTTCTTTACACGCACGTAAAATACGTAGCGCGATTTCGCCTCGGTTAGCAATCAATACCTTATCGAGCATGATGAAACCTTTGCGTTGGATTAAATGATAGTAATAAGAGGCTGGTCAAATTCAACTGGCTCGCCGTCTTCAACAAGGATAGCGCCAATTGTACCAGATTTATCTGCTTCAATTTGGTTCATCATTTTCATTGCTTCAACGATACAGATAGTATCGCCAGCGTTAACTTTTTGACCTACTTCGATGAAAGGCTTAGCACCTGGTGCAGAAGACTTGTAGTAAGTACCGACCATTGGAGAATTTACAGAGTGACCGGCGAAAGCAGCTGGTGCTTCAGGTGCAGCAGTAGAAGCAACTGGTGCAGCAGCAGGTGCAGCCATCATTGGAGCGGCCATCATAGGTGCTTGAACTGGAGCACCACCACGGCTAATACGAACAGCTTCTTCGCCTTCTTTGATTTCAATCTCATAGACGTTAGATTCTTCTAAAAGTTCGATTAGCTTTTTGATTTTACGAATGTCCATAAATACTCTCTTCTGTCTGTGTTGGTGTTTCAGTGGTTATGTTATCCACTGACTATTATAAAATCTGTGTACTGCTTGTGTTATCCAACAAACAGGGCTTTTATAAAAAAACGAATTGTAAAAGCTTGTAACGCGAAATTATCGATAAAAAGCGGGATATTGTCCAGTTTTGCGTTAAAAAAACCGAAAAATGTTCTTGCTGGTTTATTTTTAGTCAAAAGTAAACTGCCGTGCTTTTTTATAAAAGTTATTAGTCGATAGCGTGATTTAAGCGATCAATTAGTAAGGATTTTGTCGGTTCGCCCATCAAAGTTAATGCTTTACGCTCTTCGCCTTTACTATCTAAAAATACCAGTGATGGCGGCCCAAATAAGTTGAACTTCTGCATTAATGCTTGGTTCTTCGCTGAATTTTCCGTGACATCAACTCGAACTAATTGAACCTTATCGAGCAGTGGTAACACGTCAGATGAAGCAAACATGTCTTCTAATATTTTGCAGCTGATACACCAATCTGCATAAAGATCTAAAATGATAGGGCGAGAGTCTTGATTTGCTATAATTCCATCAAGTTCGTCTAAGTTCGTAATTGTGGCGTCAAATATTACTTTCTCCTCTAGTGTTGTTGAGGGTGATGATAATTTTTTCAAGGGTTGCAGTGGACTGCTGCTACCTGTTGTGCCGCCAATAAACTCAACACTGCCGATAAGGAAAAAGGCTAAGGCCAAAAACCAACGAATAGGGTGCGAGGTTACTTTATAAGCTCGATGAATGAAGTAGCCGCTTATTGCCAATGCAAGAATGCTCCATAGATACAAGTGGCTGTTCATTGGTAACCAACGAGTAATCATCCAGACTGCCATAGCGAGTAAACCAAAGCCCATGAGTACCTTAATATCGTGCAACCACTCTCCGCTTTTGGGTAATACTTTAGGCCCAAAAAGGCCGACTAGTAATAGTGGAACCCCCATGCCTAGCGCCATGACAAACAGCATCGTCGCGCCATACCACGCATTACCATGGCTGCTTATATATAGTAAGGTACCAGCAAGTGGTGCAGAGACGCATGGTGAGACTATTAGCGTAGATAAAACCCCAGCGATAAAAATACTCGCGGTTGATTTCCAAGTAGAACTTGTTGATTTGGTCGACACTTGAAGGCGCTGTTGCCATGAGCTTGGCAGTCTTATTTCATAGACACCGAACATTGCTAGGGCCAGTAATACAAAGATGATTGCACTGCTAATTAATAAAATAGGGTTTTGTAGCTGGGCCTGTAGATTGAGCTGGGTACCAAAAACACCGACCAATCCACCAATGGCCGCATAGGTCAATGCCATGGCTAGTACATAAATAAAGCTGTAATAAAATGCGCCTAATTTTGAATTACGAGTGCCAATGACAATCGCACTGACAATAGGCACCATAGGAAGTACGCAAGGCGTTAGTGATAAAAGTAACCCTAAGCTAAAGATAGCAATGAGAGTTACCCAAGTATTGTTATTGCTGAGCAACTGACTTACTGATTGCGCTTCGGAAGGTACAAGTATTGTGTTGGAAGATTGAGGGTTTTCTGCTCCAGGTTGAGATGCTGTTAGATGTTTTTCTGTCGATGCCAGTTTTTCTGTTGATGATAATAGTGCGGGAACCGTAAATTGAATCGGCATTTTTTGTGGCGCGTAACATAAGCCTTTATCGGCACAGCCTTGATAAGATAGTACGGCATTAACTTTAGTGCCTGCTGTCAGTTTGATGTCGTAATAAATGGGCAGAGTTAATTGCTCGCGATAAACCGTTACTTCACCATAATAAGGATCTTGTTTGATTTCGCCGGCAGGAAAAGGCGAAAAATGCAGTTTATCTGCAGCATCACCAGACAAGGCGAATTGTTCTTGATATAAATAGTAGCCATCATGAATCTGCCATGTTGCCATTAATTTTCCGTCTTTAGGAGCCGAGACGGATAGTTGGAAAGCTTGGTCTACAGTTAAAAATTCTGGTTCTGCAAGTCTTGATGTGGGGCCGAAAGTGAAGGCGTGAGAAACGCTTTGAAATATCAGTAAAAACAGTAGAACAAGTAGGCGCATAAATATCTTCAATCAAATTGAGCGTATTGTGTAAATTGTAAATCCATATTTCATCACGCTAGATAGAAGGTGTAGACTACCAATCCACCTTTAAGTTGCCAATCGCAAGGGGGCAAATTGAGTAAAAACCTAGTTTCTTTTCTAATTGTTGTAGTTTTCCTGACAGGCTGTCAGGAAAATGTGAAGTCAACAGAGAAAAGCCAGCCACTACAAGAAGTGGAAGTCACCCAAGCTGTAGTAGCTAAGGCTTCTGTTAATAAATCAGTCAATATTGAAAAGCCAACGGCGATAAAAACACAGCAACCTAAAGCTGCCAAAGTCCCAACGGCTTTTGAACGATTGACGCAGCGATTGATAGAACAGGGCGAAATAGCTTTAGCTGCAGAGCGATTTTTAACGCCAGTAGACGACAATGCTAACTTGTACTTTCAGGCTGCGCTAGGACGTGATCCTGGTAATTTCCGTGCAATTCAAGGCATTACTGCCATTGTGGATGTTTATACGCAATGGGCATGGCAAGCGGCTAGAAACGGTGATTATAAGAAGGCTGCAAAATATTTAGATTCTGCACGCTCCGTTAATCCAGAAGATCCTGCCATCATAGAAATGACGTCGCGTGTTAGTGATTTGAAAGCGAAACGAGAGCAGGCTGCTAAGATTTCAAAAACAAAGCCAGAGTCGAAAGAACCGAAAGCTCTAAAAGAGGGACAGTTTTTATTGCCCGAAACACTTTTTAGTTTGAGTGAAGAAGAGATAATCGCAAAGATTCAGCCTATTATAGATGAAGTGGCAACAGCGGATCGTCCCATCGCTATTTACTGGCCAAATGACAAAGAAGCACGTTTGATTTATCAAATCATTAATAGCCGTGTTCCCGAATTTCGTGTTCGTGCGATGACATATCATCGTGCTGATTACATGGTCGAATTACAACAAGATTAAGGTAGGTCAAGAATGTCGTGGTTAGCGAATAAGTTACAAGGTTTAAAGCCAAGTATTAATTTCTCGAGTGTGGGGAAAGTCGCCATATCTGCTGTGCTCATTGCTGCTGTATTGTTGAGCTTTTTAGGTATGTATTGGAGTAGTGAACCAGATCAATTTGATGTCGTTGCTACAGCAAAAGAAAAGGCTACCGAGCGTGGTTATTTAAACAATAGTAAAAAGCTCGTTGTTGGCTACACAACTGCAAGCACACTGCACACCATCATGGAAACATTACTGGACAAACCAGGCGGTTTTATTAGCAATGACATACTGCCGCCAGGTGTGTTTATGGACAACATGCCAGCATGGGAATTTGGTGTGTTGGTTCAGTCTCGCGATTTGGCTAGAGCGTTCCGTAAAGAGTTTAGCCGCTCTCAGTCCCAGTCCACAGAAGATGTAAACTTAAAAATAGCCGAGCCACAATTCAACTTCGACAACAAAAGCTGGGCCTTGCCATCTAGTGAAAGCGAATATCGTCGTGGTAATAAAGAGCTAATGGAGTATCTTGATCGTTTGGCTGGCCAATCAAACAACAAAGCCCAATTCTATGCTCGTGCCGATAACCTTTCGGACTGGTTATCAGACGTCAGTACTCGTCTTGGTAGCTTGTCTCAGCGTTTATCTGCAAGTGTAATAGAAGACAAACCACAGTTGGAATCAGACGAAAATACCCGTTACGTGCGTACGCCTTGGTCTAAAGTAGATGATGTTTTTTATGAAGCTCGTGGCACAAGCTGGGCACTGATCCACATGTTGCGTGCTGTAGAAGTAGATTTCATCTTCACTTTACAGGACAAAAACGCACTGGTTAGCTTGCGTCAAATTATCCGTGAACTAGAAGCAACCCAAGCCAATGTCTGGTCGCCCTTTATCTTAAACGGCAGTGGCTTCGGCGTATTGGCGAACCATTCCTTGGTTATGGCTTCTTATATCGCACGTGCAAATACCGCGATTATCGACCTACGTCGTTTGCTTGAACAAGGCTAACGCGGCAATGCCACTTAGTCACAGCAGGGAAATTCGTCTAGCGGTATTAGACGATGCCCCTGCGATATTAGACATCTTTCAGCACTGCGACCTTTTTGCCAGCACAGGCCATCGACAAGATCATATTGGTTTGATCGATGTCATGGACTGGCTAGAAAGCGTCACTGATAACCATCCCATGTTAGTCCTAGAAGAACAGGGCAATGTGATTGCTTGGTGCTCCGTTGAACCTTTTTATGGCTTACCCGCTTTTGATACTGCTTGTGAGGTCAGCTTCTATGTATTACCAAACAGGCAGGGGAAAGGCATTGGCACACAGTTATTTCAATACCTAGAAACGAACCGACCAGAACTTGGTTTCACCCATCTCGTTGCCTACATCTATGCCAGCAACCTCGAAAGCCAAGGCTTCTTCAAACGCCAAGGATTTGATCAATGGGGATTGCTGCCGAATATTGCTCAGAATGAACAGATTAAAGAAGACGTGTTTATTCTTGGAAGAGAGTTTTTCTAGTGATCAATATCAGTACGATTGATAGGAACTGAATGAAAATATGATCATTCGAAAAGCGTGTTTAGACGATCTGTCCAGTATTGCAAACCTACATGCCCAAAGTTGGCGTGACAATTACCGTGATGTCTTGTCTGAAGAGTACCTTGAAAAAATTGTATTTACTGATAGGCAAGCAGTATGGACATCTCGACTAAACAACCCTTTAACCAACCAGTTGGTGTTAGTCGCTGAGATAGATGACCATATATGCGGCTTCATTTGTGCGTTTGGCGATAATCATCCAACTTTCGGCACTATCATCGATAACCTACATGTAAAATCGGGTAATAAAGGCAAAGGTACTGGCCGTCAATTACTCGCCGCTGTGGTATCTTGGGCTGCGGCTCATTATAAAAACACAGACTTATATTTAGAAGTTTTAGAGTCTAATGCCAAAGCCATTGGATTCTATGAAGCCCTTGGCGCTAAAAATATCGGCTCTTCTTATTGGCATACACCTTGTGGCAACCAAACAAAAGAATTCATCTACAGCTGGGGGCTGCCAGACACCTTGGCTGAAAAGCTTTTATTATCTAAATAGAGTGATTATCCGTTAAGTGGCGCATCTGTTCAGTGATCCAATCTGTCAATTTATTACTTGGGCTGTCGAGTCGTTTCACTATACCTATTTCAATTAATTGATCCGTTAAAAAGTCACTTTTGGCGATTTTTATTTGCTCAAAAAACCAATGTGCCTTGGCAATATGCTCAGGTACGATGGCCCAACCTTGATTCTGCGTTACCAATTCACAAATTAGATAATAACTGTCTAAATCCCAATGATCTGGGCTTAGGGCATTTTCGCGGTTTTCTCCTGAACGATTGCATAGTACGAATTGACGGTATTGCTGTAGTTGCGCAAGACTCAATATATTTTCTTTAGCAAGAGGGTGCTTTTTACCGACAATCAGGATTTTTTTAAAATATCCCAAAGACTGCAAAGTTAACTTTGGTGGCAAAGCACTGTTGCTAATCATAAAACCAATGTCAGCTTTTTGATTAGCAATGGCTATGGCGATGTCGTCTTGTGACCCATTGGTAATAACTAAATGCGTGTTAGGAAATAAATCGCCAACTTGAGAAAAAATAGAGTGGATGGTTTCCAATGGCAAGGCTTCATCTAGCGCGATGCGTAATGAAATGGGTTCTTTGTTCGCTGCTGATAAAGCACGTGAGTCTAGACGTAAGCACTGATTAAGCACGGCTCGCGCTTCGGGGAGCATTTCTTTACCCAGAGGCGTTAATGCGGGGAATTTAGAGCTGCGATCAAATAACTCAAACCCTAAATCCAATTCTAAATTGGCGATGGCACTACTGATACGCGATTGTGCCTTTTGTAATTGCCTTGCTGCTGCCGAAAAAGAACCCAACTCTGCGGCGGTAACAAAAGCCAGTAACTGATCCAGTGTCCAATTCATTTCTTTGCTCATAAAATGGTTACTCTCGCGGCATAGATTATTGCTTAATCCATCCTATAAACGGATGGTAACTAACTTTCTTATATCTCAATTATATATATTATGCCTGCATTCTTACTTTCTGGATATTTAAGTTATGCAAGCCGCTACACCTGTTCAACCGTCACAATCCGTGGCAAGCACATTTTGGCGTTTTGCCATTCCTTCCATAGTCGCTATGTTAGTCAGTGGTCTATATCAGATTATTGATGGCTTCTTCGTTGGTCACTTTGTTGGTGCACACGGACTCGCAAGCATCAACATGGCCATTCCATTGCTTGGTTTAATCATGGGTTTTGGCTTGCTTGTGGGTATGGGCGGCGGCAGTGTATTATCTAAATATCGTGGCGAGAAAAACCTCGCAGCCACTCAAGCAACACTCGTCACGGCGCTTTTTTTGATCATTTTGATTGGCTTATTGGCAACTATCGTGTTTATTGCTTTTGGTAAAAGTTTGCTCAATATTCAAGGCGCGACGGGCGTCATCCTAGAAATGAGCTGGAGTTATGTGCAGGTAATGTCGTTTGGTGCGCTTATTTCGATTGGTGCGAGTGCCATGCCGATGTTGGTCCGAAATGACGACAGCCCAAATCTTGCGACGGTATTCATCATCGTTGGCGCCTTGACCAACATTGTCTTGGACTATGTTTTCTTAGGCCATCTTGACATGGGGTTAAAAGGTGCAGCCATTGCCACCCTAATAGCTCAACTGGCGACTTGTGTATTGTGTCTACGTTATTTTACGTCGGCAAAAGTCAAAACCAAGCTGACTATTAAGCAACTTGATAAAACCATCGCCATTCGTATCGTGCAATTGGGTGCGTCAAACTTAGTGATGTTTATCTACTTCAGCTTCGTCATGGCGTTCCATAATATGCAATTTATGGCCTACGGAGACACCACGCAATTAGCCGCTTTCGCGATTGTTGGCTACTTAGCGAGCTGTTACTACTTCTTCGCTGAAGGCTTAGTCAGCGGCTTGCAGCCACCGGTGAGTTACTACCTAGGCGCCAAGCAATACAAGCGCATTATCGAAACCGTAAAACTGGCTTTTTCTGTTACCGTTGGATCCGGCATCGCTTTGGTTATACTGTTTAACATTGTTCCTGAGCTCTTTATTAGCATCTTTACCACAGGCAACGATGCATTACTTGAAGCAAGTAAAAATGGCATTCGCCTGCACTTAATGGCACTGTTTTTAGACGGCTTTTTATTTATGGCGTCCATCTACTTTGTTGCCGTCGGTAAAAGCGGGCAAGCCCTGTTTGTCTCCGTAGGTAACATGTTGATACAGTTTCCATTCCTATTCATCTTGCCGAAATACCTAGGCATTGATGGTGTTTGGTTAGCCGTTCCTCTTTCCAACATCACCTTCGCACTGATTGTACTGCCGATGCTATTGATCAACCTGAAAGGACTAATGAAAATGCATAGACAGCAGAACAATTCAGATGGGGGCGTGGCTGTTTGCCAGTGACATCCCGATGAAGAACACTTTGCTCAAAGTGTTCTTCAAATTTGGCTTCTTCGTTTCCATTCAAACGCTTTGTATTCCTAAAGTTTTTTCCGCTCTGCTGAGCGGGTAACTTTTTGCTAGCACCCAAAAAGTAACCAAAAATTCGCTTTATCGGGCTTTCGCCCAAACGTATCATTTACTTTGTTTAATGTTGCGTTTAGCAAGACGATTTTTATCGTAAGGCATAGATTGGTTTTTTCTGTTCGAGAGACTTTGTCTGTTAATGACTCTGAAACTCCATAAAGTCGCGCAACTTCGTCGCGTCGAACTGACTTCTTCGTAGCTATTCGTGTATAACCAAAACGTAGGGCATCTTAAGCGCAGCGTAATGTGCCGGTTGAAAGCGAAGCTTTCATCTTTAAGGTAGGCTGTCCTTCTGGACGACAGAAAACTGGAATAAAGTGAAAAAGGGTTTAATCTTCTTAATAGGCATATGGTATTGCATGGCGAATCACTAGATTACGGAAGCAAGCTTAATAGTTTAAAGGCGATTTCTCTAGTTAATTACGTATCACAGGCATTAAACAAAAATGTAGGTTACCCTTAACTAGGTTATATTGTCAGACAAACTTTACGCAGAAATACCACTGGATACACCAATGAAAACCATCATAATCACAGATATTTTTGGTAGAACCGCAGCCCTTGAACGCCTTACCGCAGAGATAAGCGAAGACGCGTTAATTTTAGATCCATATGATTCAGAGTTTATGAATTTTAAAAACGAAGAGGCTGCTTATGCGTATTTTTCTGAGAATGTCGGTTTGGGTTCCTACGCTGATAAATTAAAGCAAGTTTTGCTGGAACAACAAGGTGGGGTGTTGTTGATTGGCTTCAGTGTTGGTGCTTCAGCTATCTGGAATATTTCAGGTGATGAGTCTATCACGGTAGTCAAAAAAGCGATCTGTTACTACGGCTCGCAGATTAGAAGCAATGTTGTTTGTAATCCACGGTTTCCTATCGAATTAGTGTTTCCTTCCATGGAGCGTCATTTCTCAGTTGATGAATTGATTCATCAACTATCGGGAAAGCAAAACGTGTCCATTCGCCAAGTATCCTATCTTCACGGTTTTATGAACAAATTGTCTTTGAATTACGATTTCCAAGGATATGGTGAAGAGATAATGTATTTGAATAGTACCCAAAGAAGAGATTAATCCCATCCTCCGCCTCCCCCTTGGAAGACAAAAGGGGAAGGGATTTAGTGATTAGTAAACGTTACCTTCAATATTCGACCTCCATAGAAAATGAAAGCTTCGCTTTCATCGGCGCATTACGGTCGTACCTCCCTCATGTCACTCTACGTCTTTGTTTTCCATCACTGCAGACCGAAGAAGTCTGTTCGACGCGACGAAGTTGCGCGACTTTATGGAGTTTCAGAGTCATTAACGGAAGGACTCTCTCGAACAATAAGCTCAATCTATGCCTTACGATAAAAATCGTGTTGCTAGACGTGATGTCAAACAATATGAATAAGACGTTTGGGCGAAAGCCCGATAAAGAGACCTTTTGGTTACTTTTGTGGATCTGGACAAAAGTTACCCGCCCAGCAGGGCGGAAAAAAGGTCTGGAGTACAAAGCGTTTGAATGGCGTCTAAATTCCGCGTCGGGCTCAAGCCGCGACCTACCCTAGAATATGAAAGCTTCGCTTTCAGCGTCAGATCACGC
>NZ_KZ454881.1:0-148649 GCF_002792415.1 Marinomonas sp. BSi20584 | reverse complement strand
TAAAAGTTATTGCAATCGACTAAGGCAAAAACCGTCTTCATCAACCGCGCTCGTACTTACGAACCACGCCCGTCACCACGCCGAAGATTTCCAGCTCAGACTCTTCAGTAATATGAATGGCTTTGTAGGCTTTATTCTTCGGACGAAGCAACACATTGGGTTTCAGCTCCAACGTCTTCACCGTCATTTCCCCATGAATGCAGGCAATGACGATATCCCCATGACGTGCGGTTAACGAACGATCTACTACCAACACATCACCCGAATAAATACCCACATCGATCATCGAATCACCCTGAGCGCGCACATAAAACGTCGCGTTCGGGTGAGCCACACAGAACTCATTTAAGTCCAAGGATTTTTCAACAAAGTCCTGAGCGGGCGAAGGAAAACCCGCCGATACCGAATCCACATACAAAGGGATTCGCACACTATTGGCCGCGATAAACGCCGCCGACTCAGACACACCAAGATAAGTCACACGCATGATCAACACCAAAACACTGTATGGATATACAGTATAGTTTTAAGCAGCGAGAATGACCAAGTGAATTTTTGTAAGAGAACGGATTTCCAGTTTTCCACCAAAAATGAGGCGGGATTTCAAGAGTGGCGAACTCCTATAAATAGTAAGAAATGATTTTCGATCTGAATGAAGACATTGTCAGTTCATTCAAGCATGTCTGTTTCAATAGATCATGATCGTTACTCAAGATAAATTCACCAAGATCAGTCTCGGGTTGCAAAACGTCGTCTCTGTATGAGTTTCGACTACCACCATTTCTTGAGTTTGGAGTGGCTATACTATTAAGCAATTCTTCTGTTTTTTGGTAGTTGTAAGTGCCTGGAATTGCTTTATTCAGTCGCTCTGCGAACTCTACTAAATTTGGTTCTGCCAACATGTACATATTGGCTACAGGTGACTGATCTTTAGTCATTCGTATGATGCGCCCAAGGATCTGCCGGAAGTAAAGTTCAGTGGTGACATCGGTAAGACTACAGCAAACTTGCAGCCTTGGTATGTCTGTCCCTTCGCTGATCATGGCAATACTGATTATCCATTCGCTGTTGTCTTTACGAAAATGGTTGATGAGTTCTGGTGAGTCATCATGCCTACAAGATACTAAAGTAGACTCTCTATTGAGGTGGTCCAATAGAATCGATTGAATCTGTAAAGCATGTTCGTATGAAGATGCGACTATTAAGCCGCCCGCATTAGGTGAGCTCTTTCTAAGAATATTCAGCCGATGAACGCTTAATGAAAGTAAGTGCTTGATGACTTCAGGATGTCTGATCACAGTTTGATAGCTTACTTCACTTTCGCTTAGCAATGACTGCAAGCTGGTGTAGGTTTCAAATTTACCTAATCCTTTTACTGTTACCTTTTCAATATCAATTGCGGTAATTTGAGGTATCCGACAGACCTTGTCTTTTATTGCATCAACAAGATCATACGAGTAGTCACAGATAATGTTACCTTCCGGATCTGAGTATTTAGCGAATGAAATTGGTAGCGTATCAGTACGCCAGGGTGTGCCAGTAAGTGACAACGTATAAGTCGCTAAATGCTGTATCGTGGAGAGAAGCTGTAATCCCCATGCATTTGCTGGAGAATCACCATTACCGGCGCAATGGTGTATTTCATCAAAAATGACCAAGACTCTAGTAGCAGCAAGATCATTGATTAGCTCAGCTGCATTGCTAAGAGAATGATAAGTTCGTGATGCTCCGATTGCCCCAAGTCTGCCATTAAACTTTCGCTTCAATGTTTTCTCAAATGTTTCTTCAATGCTCTGTGAAACGATTCGAGAAGGGGAAAAGCATACTACATAGTCGATATCGCCACTGTTGATAAGAGCTTTTGCTATATGCGCTGCAAGCAAGGTTTTACCCGCACCAGGGGAAGCTAATACCAGGAACTGCGATTGCTTCTTATAAGATGTTACTGCCTGAGAGAGGCACTGTTCTTGCCATGCCCTAAGCATTACATATTCCCCTCAGGTTGAGTCGCTTGAATAATTTTTTTAATGGCGTTTAATCGACCGTAGAACCTTGTCGCTTTTTCTCTAGACTCATCTAGCAATTTCAAAATAGCTGGTCGCTTATGCGGGAATAGCCCTAAATATTCCTGATAAGCATCAATCTCTCCCAACAGTAGTTTTAATTCAGCATTGGCTTTTTTTTCTTCATCTAGAAGATACACCTCATTTGAGCTTTGACTTGTATCTATGATTTCTTCGTCTGACGAGCCACAAGGACTGCTGTTTAGCATTAGGATTAATTCAGAAGCAAGATGGTAGGTTCGAGCGTTTCGCTCTCCACTAGCGCTTATGAGGCCTTTAGATGTCAGTCTGCTAACGTTTCTTGCTACTAGTCTAGTGGATTGGACTATATCTAGCTCTGTTGTGCTTGATGCTAATTGAATGAGTTCTTTTCGTCTGATGCTGGTTCCTTCCACGCGTTGCAAGAGTTCTTTGAACTGTTTATTCAAAGAAAATGGTTTGGATGTCATGTTTGTGTCTCAAAAACTAAATACTTAGGATTGCTAAGTATACAGAAATAAGTAAAACTTAGACAATCTAAGTACATGAGACTTTAAAGATGAAACTATTTTGTCAGATAACCCAATACCACTGCGGCTTAAACAAGCTCGCAATAAAATCGGCATATCCCAGAAAGAGCTTGGGATAAAAATCGGTATGGACGAAAGCTCTGCCAGCGGCCGTATGAACCACTATGAAAAGGGACGACATGTTCCTGATGTCGAGACTTTGAGAAAAATTGCTCAAGAACTCAATGTCCCGCTGAACTACTTTTTGTGTGAAGACGACCTAAGTGCTGAACTGGCGTGTTTGATTTCACGCCTAGACGATGCTTCCAAGAAAGCACTAATCACTGAGCTGGAGAAGTTGGAAGACTTAGAGTTAGAAAAAGTCGTAGAACAGCGTAAAAACTCACATGAGATTGCTATAGATATTAAAGATTTATAGTTGCTTGATCTTTACTAGTGGTATCTTGTAGACAGTTTATTCAGTTGACAACTATTCCATTAAGGGTTTATCTAAGAACACTTCTCGTACGCAAATACCTTGAAATACTATAATATATAATTCCGCAACACTGGCTGCTCGCTAACAGTAAAAGGAGTTCATGTGAGTCAAGAAGATGATGAAAAATATCCAGCCAGCGCCGTATCCTCGTGGAGCGGCTTCGTTTATCAAGGGAAAATTGCGCTATATCACTCGCTTAAGCTTATTCACGATGGAGACTTAGATTTCGAACTTCAGCTAGACAGTAGTGACGACTTCGCTATTTATAAAAATGAAAAACTACACTCCGCCCATCAAGTCAAAGCAAAGATAAGTAAATATCGAAGTGGCTACACCGCAGCATTGGAACAATCCACTTTAATCGAACATGACAAAATAAAGGGGACGACTCGTTACTTTCACGTATCTGTCCAGCTAAACAATACTGATGATCATAAAGGCGCTAGCGGAGAAACAGTAAAATTCTACCGTTACGGAGACTACTATCATTGCGGGCTGGGTGAAATTGAAGGGCAGACCAAAGAACTCATAAAAAAAATATGCGAGAAACAGTTCATCACTGCCAGTGATAACCTTATCAATTTTAACTACTGTTTACTGTCAGAAAAAATAAGCACCACGGCAGTACATAACCACAAGTTAAATCAAGTTGATGGGCTCTCAGAAAATAAAGCCGCATACGAGGGCCGTATTAAGGCCAGAGATATTTTAAATGACCTGCTGACCGAAAATCCTTATCAGAATAGGGACTACTATGCAGTTGAATTAAAGGCCAGGCTCCAAACTCACCTAGAAGAAAGACTGGATCAGGCGCTACCAACAATGAGTGACGCCACTTATGAAAGAGCCAGGGGTCTGTGTGAGCACATTCGCGAAACGCACATCAACGAATTAAAGACCTTATGCCAGATGATGAAGCCATCCGAGCGGTTTCAAGACGTTCAGACTAACGATATCAGGCGATACACTAAGCTTATCCAGGCTATTTCAGCAGAGCCCATATTCAACCATAACTATCTCCCACACTATCTTGACGGAGAAAATCGATTCTACGTGCCTACCGCTCTTGACGTAGATGAAAGCGAAGAGTGTGAGTCTGATATGATCCGTGAAATGAAAAACAACGGGGATCTGCTGAGACTACTTTTTGAGTACAACCATCTAATTGCTAGTAAAGCAGAAGACTCATTCACCTTTAATACAAAATTCACAAACTCAGATGATTTCAATAACAAACCTGCCACTGAGAAGCTTGAAAGCAACATCACCAAGTCGCTATGCATTAGCGTAATGACAAAAGACGACGCTGAGGGACGACTGAATGATAAAACAGCTTATTGATGAAGCACTTGTTAGCCATGGCTTTGTAAGTAAATGTGAAATGGACACCACAAGCTTTTATGTTCGTGAATCTGGATCAGCTATCAGATTCGCAGTCGTACATAATCTTGACGACCTCCCTGACCCAGCCGAGCTGAATAACCGAATCAATCAACTTGCTCCTGAGGACTTTCTCAGGAACCCAAGCTTCAAGAAGAATTGCGATCTGATTTGCATTCATCGCCTTGACGTTCTGGCCGAGTTCAAGGATCACGAAGAAGAAATCTTCGCAATTGAGGAAGACCCGCATTTTTATAAAAAATATGTCCTCTACTACAGCATTGCGGAAGAAAGCGCTCTCTCCAATTTCACCTATGAGAAACTTGAGACTGTTATTGCTGACAAAAAGGAATTTCTTAATTACAAAGAAAACCCCCTTGTCGCCACACAATACAGCTTCGCTGCGAAGACCTTTATCAAACTTCCTTTCCTAGTGCTACCTAGCCATCAAGGAAATCTTGTGTCATTGAGGTTACAAGCAACTGAGGCCGTTGCTGAAGCCGACTTGAACGATACGTATTCGACTATCCAGAAAGTCACAAACAAAAACGCCGACGCAATTATCAAGGAAATGATTAACCATGAAATGGAAAATATCCAAGATTGAAGTCTCTAGCTTCAAAGCATTCAAGCATATCTACTTAGATCTTGGCGAATCGTCCTTGCTAACTCTGGATGGACCTAACGGCTATGGTAAAACAAGTATCTTCGACGCAATTGAACTACTGCTGACCGGCCAGATCAATCGAATACAAAACCTATTCGATACATTATTAACCAGTAACAAGAGAAATTACGCGGACAATCTATTCTGGAACAGTCGCTCCGGCGATAACGACCTCTGCATTAAAATTGAATTCATTAACGATGATCGCAAACTTGCTTTGGCCAGACATTGCCCAGCCGCGATATTCAAAAAACCAGTAAACAATCGTGCGGACAAGTACGAAAACTTCAAACTTTACGAGTTACCAGAGTTCGAGTCGTCCGACTTCACGGAGATCAATCAGCGCGACAACAACTTCCTTGATGAAATTTTCGGAAAAAATTTCAGGGAGAACTTTTCCTTCCTTAACTATCTGGAGCAAGGGCAAAACAGGCTGTTACACACTCGGGTAGACGAACGTAAGGATAAACTAGGGAACCTCTTCAACATCAGCGATATCGAAACTGAGATCGAAAGCTGTAACACCATATACAATAAACTCACAAGGTACATCAACAATCCTGAATACGCGGCAAAAGCTTTATCACTTAAAGAAGAGATAGCCACACTAAAAGATACATTGCAGGCAGAGACTGGGATAATTGAGTACAAAAAACTCTCAACGACTGATGCCCAACCAATATGGGACAAGGAGATTCTATTCTCAACATACTCAGCATCAGATCATGCTGCCTACCTGGAATCAGTTCGCAAAATTATTGCCCTTTTACCGCTCAAAGCCACGATAAAAACCAGGGTTCACAACGAGGCAATTGATGCCGACATCGAACGTAACGAAGAATCTCTGAGAAGCTTAGCTCAGTTCGGTAAAGACCTTGAGAAGCTTGATGGGCTTGAAGTCATTAAGAAGGGGATCAATGAACTGAATCGTTCAGCGGCCACCATCAAGCGCGGAGCCTCGATGATCAAGGTCGAAGAAGCCCAATCACTACCAAACTGGGCGGATGGGCGCCTTGAGTGGTTTGAGTTACAAATTGAATCCCGAAACAGCCTAAGCGAAAAAAGCAGCGCCAATGCGAACGTTATAGCCGAGTTGGAACACCTGAAAAGGCAGCTGATTGATGAACACAAGAAGTCCTATCCAGATGATCAGTTGTGCCCTCTCTGTGGCACTGACTGGGAAGATCACAAATCGATGGTGGATGCCATTGAAGAAAGAACCAAGCAGATCTCTGAATCACTAAGCAAGGATGGTAAGGACCTAGTTAACCTAATCGCTGCTATGGACGCTGAGCTGAAGCTCATCGACATCCCTATCCAAGACAGCTTGAAGGTTCTCAAGCCTACATTTAAACCAAATCTTCATGCAGAGCTGACCAAAATTAAGCTTCGGCTCCCAGCAATAACCCAGCTAATGGAGAAGTTGAAAAACGACAATATTCAATTTACTGACTCATTTACGGAAAGTGATGATGTAGTAAATGAGCGACTTGAAAAGCTCAAAGCGATTCTAAGGAATAAAAAACAGGTTGAAGCTGATGCTTTAGCACTGCCGGAGGACTGGCGAGAAACAACAAACAGCGCCTTCAAAGACCTGCAGGATTTCTACATAATAACGGCTGAAGATCTAAAGAACAAAGAGCAGTACATATCGATTAAAGCAAACGAGGCTCAAAACTCTCGGCTCCAAACCTGTATTTCCGATCTTAAGCTTATCGAAAAAGAAATCCTGGCGGCTCAAAAAGCACAAGGTAAAATTGAAAAGCTCCGCAGCACACTGAAGAAAACAGAGCAAAATTATACCGATCAGACAATTTCGGCTATCGAATTCATATTCCACATCTACAGTGGCAGGCTGATCCAAAACTACCAGCGCGGCCTCGGTCTGTTTATCGAGAGCCGAGAGGGTACACAGTTGAGATTTCTGACTGCCGAAAAATCTGAACACGACGCAGTCATGTCTATGAGTTCTGGCCAGGTGTCCGCTCTTAGTCTTGCCTTCTTTCTTTCACTTAATAAGGTCTACGCTAAGGTACCTCTCATCCTGATTGATGACCCGTCACAATCTCTGGATGAAATCAACATTGCTTCCTTGACAGACCTACTCCGTTGCGAACTCAAGCATTGCCAGTTGATTGTCTCTTCTCACGAGGATGATATCTCTGCTTATATGCGCTACAGGTTCGACAGAGCAGGCCTTAAAACAAGTTCACTCAACATGCAAACCTTAGCAAAACATGCTATGTAAAAGCGGCCTGTGGACTCATAGTAGAACTGCTTATTTAAGCATGTGAATCAGTTTTAACTTCCTGACATTTTGTAAAGAATAATGGGCTTGATTTTATAAAGATTTCAGCCGATAAAGGACTTAACTTACAAATCTTGAAATTTTCGTAAAGAATATTTAAGGCTTAAAGGCATAACAATCCAGTGTATAAAAGGGATCCCACTCACTCACCCACTAATTAAAATGGATTTTAGTAGGTATAAGAAGATTTTAAAGACAAGACCTCCACTTAACTTTCCTACTTTTCTTAGTTAACTAAAGGCTAACCTAAAATTAAATAACATCACATTTATTAAACCTTTCTAGCTCGGCATTCTTAGTCTATTGATATTTCACTTTATAGAGGGAGAATGCTATGAGTCACCGTTTAACCCAAGCTCAACTTGACGCACATTGGATGGCCTACACGGGCAATCGTCAGTTTAAAAAAGATCCTCGCATCATCACCTCGGCCGCAGGAAAATATTACACCGACAGTGATGGCAGAAAGATTTTTGACGGTTTGTCTGGGTTATGGACTTGTGGTTTGGGTCATAGTGTTCCTGCGATTAATGAAGCCGTGGCTCAGCAAGTCAAAACACTGGATTACTCCCCTGCCTTTCAATTCGGTCACGAGAAGTCTTTCTTGTTAGCCGAGCAAATTACCGAGTTTATGCCTGCTGGATTAAACCGTATTTTCTTCACAGGTTCTGGTTCTGAATCTGTCGATACTGCGTTAAAAGTTGCGCGTGCTTATTGGCGTAAAAAAGGCATAGGGACGAAGACTAAATTTATCGGCCGTGCTAAGGGTTATCATGGGGCGGGGATTTCAGGCTTTAGCGTCGGCGGAATTCCTGCGAACCGTACGCTTTATGGTCAAGGCTTAGAATCCTACCACCTACCTCATACTCAAGTGCCGGGTAGCGAATTTTCAAAAGGCATGGCTGAACAAGGCAAAGAGCGCGCGGATGATCTGCTAAATCTAATCATGATGCATGATGCATCGAACATTGCTGCGGTGATTGTTGAACCTATGTCGGGCTCGGCTGGTGTCATCGTTCCACCACAAGGTTATTTGCAGCGTTTGAGAGAAATCTGTGATCAGCACAATATTTTATTGATCTTTGATGAAGTTATTACCGCTTTTGGTCGTATGGGCGCAAAAACCGGCGCAGAAGCCTTCGGTGTGACGCCTGACGTGATTACCATGGCAAAACAGGTTACTAATGGTGTTATTCCAATGGGCGCTGTCGCCTTTAAACAAGAGATCTACGACACCTTCATGGATAACGGTGGTGCGGAATACATGCTAGAAATCCCTCATGGTTACACCTATTCAGCTCACCCAATTGCTTGCGCGGCTGGATTAGCCTCCCTTGCAGAGATCAAGAAACAAGGTTTGATTGAACGAGTTAGCAGTATGAGTCCAGCATGGGAAAATAGCGTTCATCAGCTAAAAGACGCCAGCTCGATGATCACTGACATTCGTAACTACGGTTTTGCGGCGGGTATTACCATTGCTCCAATAGATGGCGAACCAGCTAAACGCCCGTTCCAAATTGCTATGGCAATGTGGGACAAAGGCTACTACGTTCGTTATGGTGCCGACACCATTCAATTAGCACCACCATTTACAACAGAACAGTCCGAAATTGACAGTCTAATTAATGCCCTAGGTGAGACTATTAAGCAACAAAGCTAAAAGGCACTTGCTGCCTTCGCAATACTTCTCTCCAATCAAGATGTTGCTAATAAGTACTCAGCAACATCTTGATTCATATCAATTTTTTCTAGCTATCACTTCTCAGCACTCTTGCACTATAATGGCTGTCCTAGAAGAGTCATCAATGACCTTGGATCTTCACCCAGTAAAGGATAAACCAATGTCTATTTCACATTCGCCTTATGTTCGCTGTTTTTGGACAGGTTCTCTATATTTAACCAATGGCGTTGTTATGCCGATCCATTGCACACACATATCTACACAAATGATAGAAGTGGAAGCGCCCGACGGTTTGCAAGGATCAAAAATGGTGAAGCTAGAACTAAAGGCAATTCATGAAGGGAAAACGGCCACAATAAAAGCATTATGCGACCCACAACTGGATGTTTTTAACGAGCATAATAAGCATTATATAAAACTTACCTATCACACTATTTCAAGCAAAGACGTGGACTTTATCAAAGAGTTCGCCGACGCTCATTCCTAGCTCATAATAAAGATAAGCTAGGAAAGCGGGTCGTTCTTCTCTTTATTCATTCTGATGAATAAAGATTTACGATTATTTATTCAGCGTCGCTTTCATCTTTTTTAGCGGTATCTTCTGCTTTTTTAACGCGAATTTTAGAGCCATCAACGTCCATACCGTTTAGCGTTTTGATTGCTACTTTCGCTTCACCTACTTTTGGCATTTCAACAAACGCAAAGCCTTTCGATTCACCTGTTTCTTTGTCCATCACGATAGTACAAGATTGCAAAGTACCGTGAACGGCAAACAAACTTCTCAATTCGTCTTCTGTGGTGTTACGGGCAAGGTTTCTTACTAATAATTTCATATTTTTCTCTTTATAAATAAAAAAGGCATGGAAGTTACTTACCATGCCTTCGAGTTTGATTGTGCCATTCTAACGTTTTAAGACAATGTTGTCTCAAACAAGGTTAATAATTTTTTACTGTCCACTTCCATACAAACTTGTGTCATCGGTACATCGTTCCAATGCGGTTCAGGGAAGCTCATGCCTTGTGGTGCAAAAATAGTTTGCCCAATGCCGATACCTTCACACGCAACACGAACAGCGCCAAGCTCTACGCCAAAAATGCTCGGATCCATAACATAAGCAATAGTTGATGCATCATGGAAATAACAACCATCCATATCAAAGCGGCTGCTATAGAAATTAATATAATGTTGAGCACAATCATACAAGAAACCACCTTCAGTCGGGTTGGCTTTCTTAATACGCTCTAATACTGAATTGTCTAATAACACCTGATGAGTGACATCTAGGCCAATCATGGTAACTTGCCAAGCAGCTGTAAAAACAAGATCCGCAGCATGTGGGTCATTCATGATATTCGCTTCTGCCACAGGCGATACGTTACCATATTCAATCGCAGTTCCACCCATCAGCACAACTTCATCAACCAAGTTCGCCACTTCTGGATCAAGCTCTAAAGCTTTTGCCAAGTTACCTAATGGCCCAAGAGCGATAATGGTTACTTCACCTGGGAATTCACGCACAGTATCAACAATAAACTGCGCTGCGCTTTTCTCGATTGCCTTACCTTTTGGTGCTGGCCAATCAATATTACCAAAGCCATCTTTGCCGTGTACAAAATCAGGATGTGGACGAGGTGCAATCTTGCTTGGTACAGCTACGCCTTTGGCAACCGGTACATTTACCTTAGCAATCTCAGTCAATGTGATGGCATTTTGTGTTGCCAAATCCACAGACACATTACCAAACGTTGTTGTTAGACCTAATACATCAAGCTGTGGTGCTTGAAAGGCGAAGAAGATCGCCATTGCATCGTCTATACCTGGATCTGTATCAATAATAATTTTACGAGCCATGTTTCACTTCCTCTTTTAACTATACATTTTTGGCTAACTGTTTTTGGCAAGAAAGGCCGTCACTTCATCTTGTGTTGGTATAGATGACGCAGCGCCTAAACGAGTAACGCAAATAGCAGATGCAGCACAGGCACGAGTGATCGCCTGCGTCATGTCTTCACCATTCATTAGTGAAGCTAGGCAAAAACCAATAAACGTATCGCCAGCCGCCGTGGTATCAACCGCGTCAACAGAAAATGCCTTTACTGACAAACAACCTGCATCATTGTTCTCTTGATCGCTCTCTTTTCCAGTAAAGTAGCACACACCTGCTTTGCCAAGCGTCATCAATACAGCAAGTTCAGGGTAAGCTTTGGGGAAAGCAACGATGGTGCTGTCTATGTCCGTTGTGCCAATTAAATCCATGGCTTCAACTTCGTTAACGATTAATAGGTCAACAAAACCAAGTACTTTTTTGGTCAATTCAGCGTCCATTGGTGCTGGGTTAAACGCGACCCTAACCTTATTCTCTTGCGCTTTACGCATGATGTATTCGATAAGGTTCGTTTCGTTTTGCAGCAACACCCAATCACCAGCGCTTGCCAGTGATAGCACTTGATCAACTTGTTCTTCCGTCAGCGCATGGTTCGCGCCTTGGTATAGAATGATCGAGTTTTCCGCTTCTTTGGTTAGCTGAATAATCGCATGACCCGTTGGCACATCAATTCGCTTTATCAGCCCTGTATCCACACCAAGGGATTCTAACTGATCAATAACAGCTTGATCACTGTGATGAATCGCACCGACATGCTTTACGTTAGCGCCCGCTTTAGCAAGTGCAACAGATTGGTTTGCTCCTTTGCCACCTAACAAACACTGATAGCTATTAGAAGCCATGGTCTCGCCGGGGCGGACAAAATGATCTAGCTGATAAAGGTGGTCGAGGTTAATCGAACCAAAGTTATAAATTGTCATAATTCTCTTCCTTCAGATCAGCGTGCATCGTATCGGCACATTTTATTCTACTGCTCATTCTGCAAAGCGACATGCTATGTCAATTAACCAGCGAATACTGACCAAGTGTACAAAAATAAAAAACGCTCCAATTCTGCAAGAATGGAGCGTTTTTTGAAAGCTTATTTTTCTAAATCAACAAGTGGTTACTTGTCGTTATCTAGAAAACCACGACCTTTCTGAGCGGCAATACGCATACGTAGTGCGTTTAGCTTAATAAAGCCTGCTGCATCTTTCTGATCGTAAGCGCCAGCATCATCTTCAAAAGTAGCAATTTTGCTGTCGAACAAGCTGTTTTCAGACTGACGACCAACAACACTTACGTTACCTTTGTACAATTTCAGACGAACTGTACCGCTAACGTATTTTTGTGATGTGTCGATCAAAGCTTGCATCATACGACGCTCTTCTGACCACCAGAAGCCGTTGTATATCAACTTAGCGTAACGAGGCATCATCTCATCTTTCAAATGCGCCGCTTCGCGGTCTAGGGTAATAGACTCAATCGCACGGTGTGCTTTCATCATGATGGTGCCACCAGGTGTTTCATAACAACCACGGGCTTTCATACCAACAAAACGGTTTTCTACGATATCAACACGACCAATACCATTCGCGCCACCAACTTTGTTTAATGTTTCCAAGATAGTCGCAGGAGACATTGCTTCGCCATTGATAGAAATAGGATCGCCTTTTTCGTAACCAATTTCGATGTAAGTTGGTTCGTTTGGAGCATTTTCTGGAGAGACAGACCAACGCCACATGTCGTCTTCTGGCTCTGTCCATGGATCTTCTAACTGATCACCTTCAAAAGAAATGTGCAGTAAGTTTGCGTCCATAGAGTAAGGAGATTTTTTCTTTTTAGTAGAAAAATCTACTGGGATTTTATGCTCTTCACAGTACGCCATTAGGGTTTCACGAGACGTGAGGTCCCATTCACGCCAAGGAGCAATCACTTTAACACCAGGTTTCAATGCGTAAGCGCCAAGCTCAAAACGTACTTGGTCGTTACCTTTACCTGTTGCGCCGTGAGAAATCGCATCGGCACCAGTTTCATTAGCGATCTCGATCAAACGTTTAGCGATCAGAGGACGCGCAATAGACGTACCTAATAGGTATTCGCCTTCATAAATAGTGTTGGCACGGAACATTGGGAAAACGAAGTCGCGAACAAACTCTTCGCGCAAATCTTCAATGTAGATTTCCTTAATACCCAACGCTTGAGCTTTAGCACGAGCTGGTTCAACTTCCTCACCCTGACCCAAATCAGCGGTAAAGGTAACCACTTCACAGTTATACTCTTCTTGAAGCCACTTCGCGATTACGGAAGTATCCAGGCCGCCAGAATAGGCAAGCACTACCTTCTTCACGTCAGACATTATCTCTATTCTCCTCAACGAGCTCGCGCTCCCTCACCAGTGCTTTCAAACCAGAACATGGCGGCGCAAAAAATTTAAAAAAGGGGCTGTAAGTGTAAGATCTCGATTCTTGCTTAGCAAGTAAAAAGCCCCGTTTTGCACATATAATTCGGCAAAACGAGGCTCTTTTAGCAAATCACAGAAATCTATAATAATTTATAAATTAACTCGACTCAGATGATTTCTCTAAGCGAATCGTTACTCGTCGGTTACGTTCTCGACCTTGGGCCGTATTATTCGTGGTGGAAGGATAGCGTTCACCATGATATCGAGAAATAATTTTTCCCGCAGGCACACCTTTCTCTAATAGATAAGAGGTGACTTTTTCTGCCCTAACTTTTGACAACTCACGGTTATCTCGGCGAGAACCTATAACATCCGTGTGACCATCAATGTAGATGTATTCAACACTTGGGTCAGAAGAAACATACAATGCGACAAGATCCAGACGAGCCTTAATTCGATCCGTAAGATTCACGCCATTGGTCGGAAACAAGGCCGCTGTTCTGGCAATCTGGTCATAATTTACTGGCAACAGACTAGACAAGCAGCGTCTAAACTCATTGTAAGCAGGCGCAAAGTTAATATTCGACAAACCCACTTCTATCGTTTCACGATTATTTTCCCAAGCGGTTCCTGCGACAACAGGATGACGCCCACGATCCAAACTTGTTAGCATCCGTTCAGCGACTCGTCCACCTACTTCAACCGTTAAACCGTAACCAGGGTAAGGTAAAATTTCTAAGGTTTCTGGCTTTAAACCTGGCGACCAATCTGGTGCTTGAGAAATAATATAAACCTGACCTGGGCCGAGTTTTTCGTTCTGCGGCTGCAAAATGAATTTCATAGGTTCGCCAGCTTCTTTTATAAAGTGGCCTTCACCGTAATTCGGCACGGGGTGCGTTAAACTGCACGAAAAAATATCGCCCGAAAGTAGCCACTCAGAATCCGAAATACCAGATTGGTAATGAGTTATGGCATTGGCCTGCGTACATACCATGCCAATAGCCAATAAAAATGTGGTACGAATTAGAAGTTGTTGGGGAATTCCCATTTAGACATCTCGTTCAAGCATTATCAAATGTGTTATGATCCGATCCTATTGTATACCGTTACTGTTGATCAAGCGGCAGAATTAAGGACCTTCTTTTGTCAAACCATGAAATCAAAGATAGATTCCGCGGCTTCCTACCTGTTGTTATCGACGTAGAAACCGCAGGCTTTAATCAAAAAACAGATGCTTTATTAGAAATGGCGGCCAGCATCCTGCGAATGGATGAAAATGGCGACTTATATATCCACGAAACATTGGACTTTTTGATCAAGCCATTTGAGGGTGCAAACCTTGAAAAAGCGGCGCTGGACTTTACTGGCATTGACCCTTTTGCTCCTGGCAGACAAGACATGCCAGAAACTGAAGCTCTCAATCAAATGTTTAGTAAAGTTCGAAAAGAACTGAAGTCTGTCGGCTGTAAACGCGCCATTCTAGTTGGTCATAATGCAGCTTTTGACCACGGTTTTTTGAATGCCGCGATTGAACGAGCCGACATTAAACGTAACCCATTTCACCCATTTTCTAGCTTCGATACTGCAAGTCTCGCTGGATTAGTGTTTGGGCAAACCGTATTAGCGAAAGCGTGTGAAGCGGCTTCTATTCCGTTTAGTAACTCAGAAGCACATTCTGCGAAATATGATACTGAAAAAACTGCAGAACTATTTTGTGAAATGGTTAACCGTTTAAAACGTTTAGGCGGCTGGCCTTTGGTTGAAAATGAAGCCGAAGATAGTATGGCGGCTATTTTCCATTCAGGAAAATAACGTCATAATGAGAATGGGCTTGAGTTATTAAAGCCCACTTTTCTTTTTTTACCTATTAAGCGGACATTACTATGCAAGGAAAGCGAATCTTATATCTGATGC
The DNA here is from genome assembly GCF_002792415.1 of Marinomonas sp. BSi20584. NCBI lineage: Bacteria > Pseudomonadati > Pseudomonadota > Gammaproteobacteria > Oceanospirillales > Oceanospirillaceae > Marinomonas > Marinomonas sp. BSi20584. The sequence goes on along the minus strand of NZ_KZ454881.1, from coordinate 133,380 downwards.
TGGGGTGGTTCTCTCTGATCACTGGCATTATTGGTATTTTTCTCCCCTTGCTTCCTACTACGCCGCTGGTATTACTCGCTGCTTGGTGTTTTTCTCGCTCCTCTGTACGATTCCATACTTGGCTCATGGAACACAAATTCTTTGGCCCGATTGTACGCGACTGGCAATCCTCAAATGGCATTCCTCGTAAAGCAAGAAACCGCGCCATCATTTTTATGTGGGCAGGTATGGCGATTTCGATCTTTATTGTTTCTCGCTTATGGGCAACCATAGGATTAATCACCATAGGGCTCTGTGTAAGCACCTATTTATTACGCATGCCTATTCGTTCTGAAAGCCCACTAATCACAGAAAACACAACAGAAACAGAAACAGAAACAGAAACAGAAACAGAAAAAGCATTAAAAAGCACCGAAGACAAAGACAGAACTAGCTAATCCATATTCACTTATTTACTATTGAGAAAGCAGAAAGGCACTTTATGATGACACGCCGACATTTTCGACACTTTGTCTTTTATCCATTTGCGGCTCTGACTGGTCTCACTAGCGCAATGTGGCTAGCTGCTCCATTTATAGCAGAGCACTATTTGATAGCTTATTTTCAAAAGCAAGACGAAAATGTTACCGTTGGCAAGCTGTCTATTGACTTCTTCCCCCCTAAAGTTGATTTGAAAAATATCGTCATCAATGACAAAAACCAAGATACTCTCACTCTTAAACGCGCTATTTTTGAAGTCGAAATATGGCCGCTTTTAACTAAAACAGTTCATATCTCAGAAGCCAAAATTGAAGGTTTAAACTTAGTAGTTGCCCAGCACGAGAAAGACTGGATTATTGCAGGTATTAATACTTCTCAATTCATCACACCTGAAGATCAACAAGAACCAGAAGCAACAGAAGAAACCGCAGAAAACCCAAGTGCGCCTTGGACAATAAAACTGCCTTCATTTTCATTCACTGACAGCCAAGTTAACCTGTCTCGTCAACCAGACTTAAACGTCCCTGCCGAATTAGATAAATTCGTCTTAACTAATCTATCTATAAAAGATCTATCCGGCCAAGAACTTACATGGCAAGGCGAGGTTGCTTTATCTGCTCTAGTCAATGAAACCACGCTGTCCTTAGAAAGCCAGTTTGATTATTCACCATTACAAGCCAGCGCAGACGTCGACATTAAAAATACGCGTTTGCTGATAGAGAGCTTTCGCCACTTTTTACCTTCACCTTACAACGAAGGTAAAGGCCAATTGGATCTCGCTGGAAGCTTTCAATTTTCACAACAGCAAGTGAATGGCGCACCTGTTTTTGATGTTAAAAACCTAACTTTAAACACTCAAGTTGATAACCTAAATTTACCATTAGGCGAACAAGACAAAGTTTCCACCAAATCTACGTCACTATCGATATCAAAAGCCAATGCCCGCTTTGTTTCCGCTGACCAATTGGCCGCGACTGGAACTATTAACCTGCAGTCTACGCAGTCATTCTTTGCACAGGCGGATATAGCCGCACAGTTTGATAAGCTAACCCTAAACACGCCGTTCGATGTTAAACGTGATAAACAGGGATTAGCAGCAAGTGGAAAACTAGATGTGCAGTTAGAGCAGCCGCTCTTTACTCAGGCAGAGCAAAAAGCCCAGCTTGATATGCTTACCCTAAACACCCCATTTGATATTAAGCAGAATGAGCTTGGATTAGCTGCCAGCGGAAACCTTGATTTACAGTTAGGAAAATCCAGCTTTGCTCAAGCTGAGCAAAACGTACAATTTGATAATCTGACGTTTAACACGCCTTTCGATGTCAAACAGGATAAACAGTCGGGGCTGACCGCAAATGCTGCCTCAACAATACTGGACATGAATGAGCTTTCCCTATCATCAGAAAGCCTTGCTGTACAAAACCAGCAACTGCACATTGCATTAAACGATATCGCTCTTACTATGGATAACGATCAAGCTCTTACCGCCTCTTTACTTGCGGAAATACAAAGTCATGATCTATCCGTACAACAAGCCGGAAATACGGCCGACTACGCCACGTTCAATTTATCAAATACGCTTTCTCTGCAAAAAAATGGCGACACACTTTCAGCTCAAAATAGCCAATTGTCTATCGATATTAAAGGCTTGAAAGGGACACAAAGTGACGAGAAACAATTCTCATTAGGTGCCGCCAAACTGACTGCAGACCAATTAGATGTAAAGCAAACTAATCAACAGTCTCCAGCAATAAAAGGCACTAACCTCAACTTTACCAGTGAATCACTGGACAGCATGTTGACGAATAAAAAGCGCATTGCCTCTTGGAAGAATGCCGACATTAGTGGCCTTTCGTTTACTCAGCAAGATAAAGACTTTGACGCCTCATTAGCCCAATTAAGCGTCATGGATTTAACGGTTTCCGAATTGGTTGCGGATGCAGGTAACAAACAAACACTTCCACCGTTAAGCCATATCGGCAGTATCAAAGTAGAAAAAATTGAAGCTACTCAAGATGGCGCTAAAATCAAACAGATCACTACGGATTCAGCCAAAGTAAGCCTAATATTGGATGCTCAAAAGCGTATACAAAACCTCGTTTTTGTCGATGTTGAACAGCAAAATACGCCTGAGCCTGTACTAAAGAATCCAAACGTTCCAAGAGAAAAAGACGCTAAAAATGCCGTTAGCAACACTCAGGATGCAGAACAAAATCCTGCATTTAAAGCACCTTATTACGTTATTTTGGATGCCTACGATACAACTGGAGCGTCCAGTATTTATGTGCAAGACAAGAGTATTTCTCCTACATTGCAACGTTCTTTAGACATCGACACTCTATCATTGCGCAATCTAAATACGCAGAAAAAAGACCAAGCCACAGTATTGGCGCTAAAAGCGCGCAATGGTAAATACGCCACTCTACAGAGTGACATAACTATTTGGCCTCTGGCTGATAAACTCACCTTAAAAAGTGACTTGGTTATTCGTGAAGCCGAATTGCCACCCTATTCCTCTTATATTGCTAATGTTTTAGGCTACCAAATAGACTCTGGACAACTGGATCTAGACTTAAAACTCAACGCAGATAGCGGAGTGTTGAGTGGCAACTCCCATATTGTATTAAGAGAATTCGACCTTGGCGGACGCAAAGAAAGCAGCTCCGTTATCAAGGCTGGTGCTGTTCCGCTTAATATCGCCGTGAGCGTTTTAAAAGACAGCGACAACAATATTGATTTAGATATTCCTCTATCGGGCGATATTGAAAAACCTGAATTCGGCTGGCAGGACTTCTTGCTCTTACCTGTGCGTAAAGCGCTATTTAGCGCATCAAGCACCTACTTGATGCAAACTTTTGTACCATACGCCAATGTTATTAGCATTGCCCAATTCGCCGGTGATCAACTACTCAAGATCCGTGTTGAACCTTTAATTTTTGAAGCTGAAGATGACGAATTAAACGATTCGCAAGATGCCTTTTTAAAGCAACTTGTTGCCTTAATGAAAGACAAAAAAGACAGCCAGCTAAAAGCCTGCGGCGTTGCGAGTTATCTCGATCTGGGCCTTGAAAAACCACCTGTATCTATCGATAACGACACGAAGGAAACCGCAAACAATCTAGCACAAAAACGTGCCGATCATTTGAAAGACTATTTGGTGAAAGAAGGTATTTCGTCTTCACGAGTTTTTCTTTGCTCACCCGAAGTGGATCTATCAAAAAGCAGCAAACCAAGGATAGAACTGAATTTTTAAGTCACCTATCTTTAGAAGCTCTTTAATACCAATAAAATTTACCAAGTTAGCCGCGATAGAAACCTCTATCGCGGCTTTTTAATGTCAAAAAGACGCAAAGAAACCCACGATATAGTGCAACGTCATCTAGACTTAACACTCTCCATTGAAAACTGAAATAAACTGGCCATAACTGTATAAGCAGCGTTTGAAATCCCTATGTAGCAAAGTAATTGGTTACATTCTTTATTAGTTAATTTTTTAAAGAGTGAACAAAGCCTGACCAACATCAAGAGAAGACTAACCTAACTAGGTTAGTCTTAAACGAAAGCTAGCAAGTATAGGAGGCAATTATGCCGATTGAAGACCATAATTTAGTAAATGAATTTCCTGAATATAAAGAAGACATCCACCAGCTAAAAATGGATGATGCACATTTTAAAAAGCTCTATGATGAATATAACCACTTAACAAAAGAAGTGGAAAAAATGGAGCAGGAAATTATCCCGGCTACTACGATTGAAGAAGAAAAGTTAAAGAAACAACGCCTTCAACTAAAAGACACCATACAAGGCTACATTAAAGCGTCAAAACTCGCTGCTGAAAAAGCCTAGTCTTCAAGCCGAGCGGCTTTTGTATGCAAAGCCGCTCTGCCTTCCCTCTGTTTTTTAATAATTCACCTTCTACCTTATCTCTCTCCCTAATATAGTATTAACGTTAATAGCGATTAACTCTGCATTTTGAATCTTTTGTAAATCAACTCCTATTTGAAAATGAATATCATAAACACTATTATACGCAACTCATTCAATTCAACTTGGTTTTCCTATGACGTTAAGAACCACCTTAATGATGATGCAAGCCTGTGGTGCGCTTGTTTTTTCTACTGTGATTTTTGCCGAAAATGCTGCAAACAACATCACACAAGACAGTTATCTCAATGATGGAAATAACAAAATTAAGGATGGATCCAACATAGAACTTCAAACACTTCAGGTACAAGGCCGTGCTCTGTCTTATTACAAAGAAGATGAAGCTGCACTTGCCACTCGAACATCAACTCCCATTGATAAAACACCACAGTCTGTTCAAGTGGTTACTGAGGCTTTGATTGAAGACCAAGCTGCACGACAGATCACCGATCTATATCGATCTATTTCGGGTATGTCGCAAAATAACGTTTCAACGGTGACGCTAAGAGGCTTTAGCCAAGACGAAGTACTATATGACGGCCTAAAAGGTGATCCATTCGGTGACTTCTCTATTCCGCAACTGTTTACCATCGAACAAATACAAGTCCTTAAAGGCCCATCTGGTGCCGTCTATGGTGCTGGCGAACCTGGCGGTGTCATTAACTATGTCACCAAAAAACCGACGTATGAGCAGAAAAACACGCTCAAAGTCAGCGCGGGCAATAAAGACTTTTTAAGCGGTAGCATCGAATCCTCTGGCCCAGCCAATGAAGACGCATCGCAACGCTACCGTGTTGGTATTTACTCCGACGGTCAAGATTCCTATCGTAATAATGTCGAAGAAGAAAACCGAATTATCGATCTTGGTTACGCTTGGGACATCGATGAAAACAATACCCTCACCGTTCAATACACAGACATTCATCAATACATCTCCGGTGCCCGCTTACGCGGCATTCCAACCGATGATGATGGTAACTTCTTGGCTGACACGTCTTGGAATAATAACGAAAAATCCGATTTCCAAGAGCTAGACGCGCAAGTCTTTCAAACGCGTTTAGACCACAGCATAAACTCATGGCTAGACAGCAATTTCTCAGTTCGCTACTTCGAAAACACAGAGACTCAGAAATATCATGAAATAAACAAACTGCTAGATAGCAATAGCGATGGCACCATAGACTCAACACAACGACAATACCGAGATCAAGTCCGTACTCGCAAAGGCATTACATTTACTGGCAATTTAATCGCCGAGCTAGGTGATCATACAGTGTTAGTCGGAAGCGATTATTTTCATCAGAAAAATAGCTTTCTCTACAGTTACGCAAATAAAGCTGATGGCGTTTCCAATCTTAGCCTAACTGACCCTATCTACGGCCAAGATGACGTCAATAGCTACACCATGCACTTAAAAACTGATGAAACCACCACTACAGACCAAATTGGCTTATATATTCAAGACCAATGGAAAATCACAAATCAGCTAGACTTACTAGCTGGCGCTCGTATTGACCGTTTTGAAGAACAATACCAAGACCACACTTCCAGTTCCGCTAAGCAAGAGTATGACGACACAGGTTACTCCAGCCGAATCGGTGCAACCTATAAAATCAATGACAACTGGAAGCCTTACACCTCATTCTCGACAGGTTTCGTACCACAAGAAGCAGAGAAACAAGCTAACTCAAAAAACGGAGAGTTTTTTGATCCCGAAGAAAGCCAACAGCTAGAGGCAGGTGTCCGTAGCTACTTCTTCAATAACAAACTTAATATCAACCTAGCTGTTTACCATATCGACCGTAAAAACATCCTTCAAAAGGATACGGATGATACAAGTAAGTATATTTCTATCGGTAAAATCCGCAGTCAAGGTTTTGAAGTTGATGCACTGGCTGATATCACACCTCGCTGGGTAGCTAATGTCAGTTATGCCTACAACGATGTGAAAGTAACCGATGCTGCAGATGGCGTATATTTTGCTAACACACCTTATCATCAACTTGGCCTTTGGAGTCGCTACGACTTCCCGAGCATAGATTCCTCTATTGCTTTTGGCGCAGATTACGTTAGCCAACAAAAGAACCGAGATGATCAAACAGTTAAACCCTATACGGTTTATGATATGTCTTGGCAAACTCGATATGAAGATTGGAAGTTCCAGCTAAACATCAAAAACTTATTCGACAAAGAATATGCTGTTAGTGGCTTTACCAAAAACATAGGATCATTCGTCGGTGAACGTCGTCGTGTTTACATCTCAGCCGCGTACGACTTTTAACTGAGTAAAGACGCAATAACAGGGTCAGATTCCTTTAGCTTATTAAGGGAATCTGGCACCTTTAACTTTTCTCTGTAATTGATGAAATTTGACCTAGATCAAACAGACCTTATTTAAGCCACCAATCCCGCCATCATCACTTGAGTTCAATTAACACACAGGTAAACTCCGCGCGTTTTGATCGATCGGTGAGCCTTATGTCTCAAGAAAAAATGTCACAGCAAGAAAGCTTTAAGCCTGAAGTATTTAGACCAGAGCTATTATCTCCAGCAGGTTCGTTAAAAAACCTTCGTTATGCATTCGCCTACGGAGCCGATGCCGTTTACGCAGGCCAGCCACGCTACTCTCTAAGAGTGCGCAATAACGAATTTGATTTAGAAAAGCTGGGCATTGGCATAAATGAAGCACACGAGCTGGGCAAAAAACTCTACGTGGTCAGCAATATTGCACCTCACAATGCAAAATTAAAAACCTACTTGCAAGACTTAGCACCGGTTATTGACCTCAAACCAGACGCGCTCATCATGTCTGATCCAGGCCTTATCATGATGGTGCGAGAAGCATTTCCAGACCAACAGATTCACCTCTCGGTACAAGCCAATGCAGTCAACTGGGCAACAGTCAAATTCTGGCAACAACAAGGCATTTCTCGCGTTATTTTATCGCGTGAACTATCGCTAGATGAAATTGAAGAAATTCGCTTAAAAGTCCCAGATATGGAGTTGGAAGTCTTTGTTCATGGCGCGTTGTGTATGGCCTACTCTGGTCGCTGCCTGCTATCGGGCTACATGAACAAACGCGACCCAAACCAAGGTGCTTGCACCAATGCGTGTCGCTGGGAATACAATGCCCACGAAGCGACACAAGATGACGTTGGCCAGATCATCGCCAGCAGTGGCGCTTCATTGCAAGCTCAAGCGTCTGCCGTACAAATTCAAGAGCCAAGTGATCAGCTCTTTTTACTGCAGGAACGCGGTCGTCCAGACGAATACATGCCAGCGTTTGAAGACGAGCATGGCACCTACATAATGAACTCAAAAGACTTACGCGCCATTCAACACGTAGAACGTCTGGTCAAAATGGGCGTGCATTCATTAAAAATCGAAGGCCGTACCAAGTCGTTTTACTATTGCGCCAGAACTGCACAAATATACCGCCAAGCCATTAACGACGCTGTCGCTGGCAAAAGCTTCGATAAAGGCCTCATTAGCAGCTTGGAAAACCTTGCCAACCGAGGTTACACCGATGGCTTTTTACAACGTCACCGTCATGTGGATTTGCAGAACTATGAAACGGGTAACTCCATTAGTGAGCAACAGCAGTTTGTCGGCGAAGTCATAGCAACCAACGCCGATTCACTCACCATCGAAGTGAAAAATCGCTTCAGTGTTGGCGACTCCTTGGAACTAATGACACCCAAAGGCAATGTCACCTTTCAATTAAGCGAACTAAACGACAAACAAGGTCACCCTATCGACGTCGCCAAAGGCAGTGGTCATGTGGTTTCTATTCCTTGTCCTCAAGGTATAGAGGCGTCTATGGGTATCTTATTAAGAAATCTAGCGGAAGGACAAACCACCCGCCAACCTCATGCAAGCGTAACCGCGTAAAGGTTACAGCATGGCATTATTAATCAACGATCGATGCATAAACTGCGACATGTGCGAACCAGAATGTCCGAACGAAGCCATCACCATGGGCGCGAAGATTTATGTCATCGATCCAGATAAATGCACAGAATGTGTTGGTCACTACGACCAACCCACCTGCGTCGCCGTCTGCCCGATCGACTGTGTTAAACCCGACCCTGACAGACGTGAAACCGAAGAAGCGTTATACGAAAAGTTTGTAGAAATGCACTTTGATACCAGCGTTTAATACCTAACCAATATCAAACATATATTAGATAGCAGGCAAATTTTGCTCTAACCACTGTTTGAATTGTGCTTTCGGTAGCGCACCGGATAAACGAGCCACTTCTTTGCCATGGTGAAATATCATCAGAGTCGGAATGGAACGAATATTATAACCACCCGCTGTCGTTTGGTTCTGCTCAGTATCTAGCTTCAAGAAACAAGCTTTGGTCGACATCTCACTCGCCACTTGTTCGAAAATAGGTGCGAATTGCTGACACGGTCCACACCATGATGCCCAAAAATCGACAATCACAGGCAGATCATTGTCTGTGATGTAACGTCTGAAATTTTGATCATTGCCTTTGACAGGGCTGGTAGAAAGCACAGGATTCTTACACTTGCCACAAAGAGGCTTATTGCCCAGCTTGTCTTTCGGTACGCGATTCTTGGTACTGCAACTTTGACAAACAATTTGAATAGGTGAATTGGTCATTTTGAGCCTCGTGATTAAGTGCTTTCATTCATAAACAGAACGGGATTAAATCGAAATACTGCATGTTTGCCAACCTCGAAAAGTAGAAAGCGAATCATTTGATCCGCTTTCTGTCGTCTTAGTAAGACTGATTCAACTCACGCTATTAGACTAATTTTCTTCGTCTGCATGAGACACTGCATCAAAGCTTTCAACTTGTTCGAAGTTTTCCATCCAAAAGTAGGAACTAACCAAACTAAATTGACGCGTTAAACCAGCGTCTGCTATCTGCTTCAACTGCCACACAAGACCCGGAGCTTCGGGAAACTTCCTCCCTTTGATTTGGTCTTCGTATAAGCGATTGATTAACGCATCATCGCCTTGTCCGCTAGCCAATAACCGCACAATTGAAGAATGTAATGACTCATCAAAAATCGCCATGTCTTCAACACGTTCAGCGGCAACCGTAATGACAAGCTCAACACCTGTTGGCTTTGCAAATATCCCATTAAAAGCTTCGCGCAATAAGGCATAAGCACTAAAGAAACGCTCATGAAATAAGCAATCTGGATACTCTTCCCACGAACGATCATCAATCATATCGTGGCTAATTTGATCTATTTTCCCTTTAGATAACTCAGGGAATAAATGAGTCAGCACTGCCTTTGCGGCATCCGCAGGCTCAAGATCATTTAGTGACATCATGCACATTTCTCTGAGCTCTGCCGCGTCCATTTTATCCACATCATCATCAAAATCCATAATGCTCATTAGGGCACGATAATCCTCATGGGACCACGCATTTTGAATGTTGCTGATTTTATGGAAAGAATCAATTTGAACGGTAAACTTAGCTTGCATCTCGCACTCCTTTGAACGCCAATATCCCAGGAAATAACGCTGGTAGGCCTTAACTAACCAATGTCGATCTTAATAAATGTACAGATCGAGTAACCAATGTACCTTGAGTGGAGACAACAAGCTATCCATAGGAGGAAATGTTTTAGAGGGGTTTTGTGGTAAATGAAAAAACTCAGCTTTTTATCTACCACAAATTGACTTGTCTATTTATTGTCTTAACAATCTATTCTTTTCATATAGGTAAAATTAGCGTCACCATTCCAAATGCCACGACCCCAAATAAAATAGGCAAGCCCATAGATCGTGTGCGCGTCCACACTCCAAAGGTAACCAGTATCCCAACACCAGTCGCTAGCCATGACAAAGCATCAGAGTGAGTAGGCACTAAAGAAGTACCAAACATTGCAGCGATCATGGTGGGTCCCAGTATCGTTAACCAAGTCGGCATTGATCCTATGCCGTCCTCCGTTTGTCTTTTAGCCAAGCTTCGTTTCATCCAAATATACGGTAAAAGACGAATTAAATACGTGCCAATGGCAATACTGACAAGTGCCAACCACATAGACATATCCATACTCATTGTCCTCCCAAAACGCGCTGATTTTTCAGAGCGTAGAACAAGGCTGCGCCACACAAAGCCGCTAACGGAATAGCAACATTTGGGTAACCTAACACTTTCAAAATAACAGCGCTAACAGCAGACAAAGCGATCGTTAATGTCCACAAGCGATTATTACAGCGCGGCACAATTAAAACGAAAAACAGCGCTGGTAGTGCAAATGGCAAAACCTCATTGATTAATGGCCAACGTTGCGTCAACTCTCCACCCACAATAGCTCCGAGTGCGGTTCCAGCAACCCAACTCAGCCAAGCCAACACCGCCGCGCCAGTGTACCAGCCTATCCGCGCCTGATCTGGAAGCTGAGGCAAACGTGCATGAGCCAGCGCAAAGATCTGATCCGTTAAACCATGCATGAGTGGAAGCCACTTTTTATCATGATTTAGGTAGGGTGAAAGATTTGGCCCATAAACAATGTGCCGTGCATTAATTAACAACGTCATGATGACCACCAGCCATAGAGGTGCGCCAGAAGCAGCCATGGCAACAAAGAGAAACTGTGATGCACCAGCATAAATAAAGGCAGAGATAAGAATAGTCTCTAACACGCTAAAGCCAGACTGAACGGAAATCAGACCAAAAGAAATGGCCACCGGAATATAACCGCCAAGTAACGGAATTGCGTCTTTTACACCCTGCTTCCAAGGTGTTCCGGCAAGAGTTTGGGTTGACGTACTCATGATTGAAACTCCTGTTTAGCGGTGTCCTGTTTAGCGTAAGTTATGACCATCATTAAAGTCGCCCATGAATCGTCAGTTTGATAACTGTGCGGAACATCTGCAGCGAAAGTGTGGGCCTTGCCAATTTCCAAATGGCGTAAGTCATTACTTTCACCCGCCAACAATTGCCCACTTATTAGGGTTATGGCTTCTGTCGTACCAGCAATATGCGGCTCTGATTGCTTAACAGTGTTCGGCGCGCAAGACATCCAATACACATCAACGCGCGGATTGCCCTCCCCCTGATCAATCAACCTGACCTGTACACCGTTTTCGCCCAGTGTCGACTCCACACTGGCCACAAGATCCCCAAACGGAACATTCAGTTGTACTGCCAAACGCCAAATCGTTTCTAAAGTCGGATTGCCCTCACCTTGCTCAATACGAGACAAGTTAGACTTCGCCAGCCCAGCATCCAGCGCAAGCTGAGACAAAGACAACCCCTTTGCCATACGCAACTTTTGTATATTTCGACCCAACGAGCCGAGAATAGGTTTATTCATTATGCATCTCAAATTGTTCTTTATATAGAACGTTCTATATAAAGAACAGCGGAATGTCAATGGGATTGTGAGAAATGGAGTGGGTTGGGAAGGAGGAAACAGCTAACTCTGCCATGAAGTTTGGAGCGTTAGCTGAGTGTATAGAAAGGGGGTTGATGTACTTCTTAGAAGCTTACCAGCCCCTATCCAAGTAGAATTATTAATTAGGTATTTTTGCTTAAAATAAATAGAGTCGAAGTAAAATTAAATAAGGTCACTGTGGTACCACTGATTAAGTTTGCTTCGCAGAGACTTCAAAACCGTTCATCACGTATCGCAGGAAGTACAAGCTCACGAACGTAAGATGCGTTGGACATATTAATGAGTGTTTTTACAACGTTGACTACGTCATGAACCGGCACAAGCTGCCCGTCACCTCGGAGAACTGCCTCACTTAATGAAACTGCAAGGCTATCCTCCGTGTTCAGGTAGCCCAACTGTAAGCATGTGACAGCTAATCCGTCGTTCCGAAAATTTTCCCTCAACGTATCACCAATACCTGTTAGGGCGAACTTCGACGCCCCGAATGTAACTTCTGGTCGCCCACTTTGGCGAAGCCCGGACGTAGAACCAGTGAGAACCAACAGAGGATTAGCGGAAACGAGAAGCTTTGGGATCAGGCGTTTCAGCAGTAGTATGGTGCCAGTGATATTGGTGTTCACCATTGCAACAATACTTTCATCAGAATCACCAAGAAATTCGTATTCATCTGTAAAAGCTGCCTCTTCCCATACACCCAGATTGTAAATAAGCACATCTAGTTCCGATGGTGATTGCTGTTCTATCTGATTAGCAGCTTCCAACGGACTGCCCAAATCAGCCTCGATCCAATCGAGACAAACAAAGTCAGGCAACTTCAGATCATTCGGCCTCCCACGGGAAACCCCAACAACATTGTCACCAGCGGCACATAGCCCCTCGACAAAAGCTCGACCGAGACCTTTACTTGCCCCAACAACCATCAACTTCATAAACCACCCTCCTTATTTACCTAGCAGCTTAATAGTGCGCACGCGCATTATCTTGTCCTTCTTTTTTGGAAAGCATAGCCCGTTATTTCTAGGCTATAAGTTCTTATTCATTGACACTAAAAGACTTTCTTAGTTCCTACTAGTACAAAGTGAGCTCAACTAGTTTATTTAAAATACCTAAACGCGCAATAAAGTGACTATTTAAAAAATAAACTGTATATACAGACATAAAATACATTTTCTTTATTAGCTCTGGATCCGTTAAATGTCGGTCTAAAGCCGCGAGCTACTCCACAATGAAAGCTTCGCTTTCAACGGCACATTACGCTGCGCTTATGATGCCCTACGCTTTGGTTTTACTACGATGAAGTCATTTCGACGCAACGAAGTTGCGCGACTTTATGGAGTTTCAGGGTCATTGTTTGAGGATCTATCTCCCAGAAAATAAACAATCTATGCCTTACGATATAACGAGCGTAGGCAGCAATCATGCTCCTATGACGAAAATCAGGCATTAAAGATCTTAAAGCGAATTTTTGGTTACTTTTTGGGTGCTAGCAAAAAGTTACCCGCTCAGCAGAGCGGAAAAAAGGTTGGGAATACAAAGCGTTTGAATGGAACATGAATTCCGCGTCGGCCTAAAGGCTCGATCTACCATAGAAAATGAAAGCTTCGCTTTCAATCGGCACATTACGCTGCGCTTATGATGCCCTACGCTTTAGTTTTACACGAATAGCTACGATGAAATCAGTTCGACGCAACGAAGTTGCGCGACTTTATGGCGTTTCAGAGTCATTATTTGAAGATCCATCTCCCATCAAATATATAATCCATGCCTTACGATAAAAATCGTGTTGCTAAACGCAACATAAACAAAGTGAATGAGACGTTTGGGCGATAGCCCGATAAAGCGACCTTTTGGTTACTTTTATACTTTTCTGATTTAAATAGCAGGCAAAAGTTACCCGCTCAGCTTTTCCCTGAATTAAAGTGCGGAAAAAAGGTCGGGAATACAAAGCGTTTGAATGGAACATGGATTCCGCGTAGAGCTAAAGCCGCGACCCACAATGAAAGCTTCGCTTTCAACGGCACATTACGCTGCGCTTATGATGCCCTACGATTAGCTAGGGAGTTATAGAGCTAAAGCTCGATGACTCTTGAGTTGTCGCCGATGCGACTGCCTACATGACTTACTAGAATCAAAATATCCGGTTTGTAGTCGTTCTGGAGCGAGTGACAAATCGTTTCTATGGTGGCTTTGTCTAGGCCATCGAAGGGTTCATCTAGTAGTAAGACTGGAGACTGTCTTAGCAGCAGGCGCGCTAACGCGAGGCGTTTGCGTTGTCCGCCGGACAGGTTTCGACCTTGTGAGCTGAGTAAGGTTTCCAAGCCATTGGGTAGGTTGCGAGCCCATTCGGCTAGGGCGACGGCTTCTAAAACAGACCAGAGTTCGTCGTCGGTTGATTCTGGGTTTCCAAGGCGTAAGTTCGCGCCAATGCTTTGCTGGAAGATATAGGGAGATTGGGGTAAGTAGCTTAGCTGCGCTTGGTACGATTGGTTGCTGTATAGGTCGCATTTTTCATTGTTAATTAAGGCGTCGCCAGATGACAAGCAGTCGCCTGCAATGGAGGCTAATAAGGTAGATTTGCCTGAGCCGCTGGCGCCACGAAGCCATATTGATTCACCAGTTTGAACACAAAAATCAATTGCCTGATTGCCCATGCCACTTGAGGCATGAAAGCCACGCCAATGCTTGAATGACATGCGATGAATCGCTTGTGTTTTGCTTTCTGGTTGAACTTTAGCATCTTGATGCAATTGATTTAAACGACGCAAGCCAACCTGAGACTGACCTTGTGCAACGAAGGATTGCACCAGTGGCAATACCAGCTCATTGACCGCTAACAAAGATAAGACAAAACCCACAACCCAAGTACCTTGAACACCGTCTAATAATGTCCAACGACCTGTTTCTGCATCAAAGCTGCCCAATAAATAGAAGCTGCTAGCAAGTAGGATAATAGTCACACCATAAGCCAATAATCGACCCAAACTCACGGCTTGCTGGATACAAATTTCCATGCGCCGTTGTCGTTCGTCAAGTTCACCAAGGCGTTGCGCGTAATCTCCCCAATGTCCACGAATGGTCAAGGTGATTAAAGCAGAAAACAAACTGACAAAACGACTACGGCGATGTACACCTAAAATCTGCCCGACGTGCACAGCATGGCTGGCAAAATGCCCACATACATAAGGCACCACGAAAACATGAAATAGCGCAGCAATAGATAATGGCCACAGTAACGAGGGCAAGATGAAGTACGCAAAAATCGCTACAGCGGCATACGCCAATAACGCATAGATCCAAGGTAAGAAGACGACCAAAGGCCAACGAATAATTTGATCCAAGTCGCTGACTAAACGCTGTAGCAAATCGCCACGGCTTTGTTCATGTAAGTTCGCGGCGTCTTTTGCGACTCTCTGATCCCATACCCAAAGACGCAAAGTTCGCAGTAATCCCAATAAATGATTATGCGCGGTAACTTGTTCGCCATAACGCCCTGCTGTTCTCAGGATTGCCATGCCTCGTACGATGGCGCCAGGGGTTAAATAGTTGAAAGCTAGCGCGCCACCCAGTGCAGTCGCAAGACCCGCAGCAGAAATAAACCAACCGGATATGCCTAACAGCGCAACACCGGCTAAGGTCGCGGCGATGCCAGTCATAACGGGAATTATAAATCCCCAAGGATTCGCCAATAAAAGGCGCTTAAGCGATAGCTTGGCGGTTTTCTTTGCGTGACTGCTCATGCAAGCCTCCTTTGGTTAACGCCCAATGTTTGTCGACCCATGCAATGGGATGCGTGTCATGGCTAACGATGAGTAGGGTTTTGCCTTTTGATGCTTTTTCCAACGTCTCTAGTACCGTTTGAGCGGTTTCTTTGTCGAGACCAGAACAAGGTTCATCAAGCAGCCACATATCGGCTTTGGACAATAAAGCTCGAGCAATAGAAAGACGCTGCATTTGTCCACCAGACAAGCCTGCGCCTAGCTCGGTTAGTTTAGTTTCCAGTCCTGCTGGTAACGCTTGGATGAAATCATCACATTGGCTTTCCCGCAGCGCGGCATTTATCTCGTCTTCACTTGGAAGCGCTGCTCCTTCTTTGCTGCCAAGACCCAAAAGTAAATTACGACGAATGCTGCCGTTTACCCATTCTGGGGTTTGTGGCAACCAAGCGAGTTTTGTTCGCCAAGAGGCCAAGTCCAGTTCACCAAACGGCTGACTGTTCACGAGAAACATTCCTTGGTAGTTTTCTTCAAAACCCAGTAAAAGATGCAAGAGACTGGATTTTCCAACGCCAGATTCACCACTCAACCAGACACGTTCGCCTTTGTTAATTGTCGCAGTGATTGGCGCTAATCGATAACGACCATCTTCTCGCCAACTTAGGTTCTCAAACTGTATAGATGTCAGTTGATTGGTCACTGCAGCATTATTCGACTCACTAACACGACTCACTTCTTCTTGCGAGGCAGCGGTATGAACCGGCGCGTCTAAAATCTCTAATAAATCTGTCGCGGCGGCTTCAGCTTTTTGCTTCGCGTGGTAATCATTACCCAGCTGGCGCAAGGGTAAATAAAATTCAGGCGCGAGTAATAAAAGGAACATGGCTTGAGTCAAGGTAACAGGAGACGACCCGACTTGCCATGGCAAGACTTCTAACAAGCCAAGGCCTAAGTACAAGGCAATCATGGCGATAGACAATGACGCGAAAAGCTCAAGGGTGGCGGTAGATAGAAATGCCAACACCAAGACACTCATGGTTGTTTTCTGATAGGCATTGGCACTATCAGACAAACGCTCTCGTGCTTCATTGGTTTTATTTAGGCGTTTTAATTCGGCAAGACCTTGGTTCAAGTCCATAAATTGATTAGACAACATCGCCAGTACATTAAATTGACGACGGTTGGCTTGCGCGGCTTTGTGTCCGACAAAGATCATAAAGATAATGACCAAAGGCGCGGTCATCATAAAAACAAAGAAGGTGATCCAAGAAATAGAAACAACGGAGAGTAGGATCACACAAGGAATTAAAGTCACCATAAACACTTGTGGTTTATAGCGACTAAAGAAATCATCTAACGCGTCTACTTGTTCGTAAACACGAGTAGAAAGCGCCGCATCTTCTTCGATTCTTAAGCGCGCTGGCCCAAGATTTGTCAGATGCGACACCAATTTACCTCGCAAGCCGTAACGAATATCACGGCTTGCGCTAGTGCAAATACGTTCTCGACCAAAGTTGGCCAAGGCACGGATTAGTAGAGCAAATAAACCAACGACTAAGAGAGATATAGAAAAAGACTGGTGCAGCGCCATATCTGAAAATACATTTGCTAGCGCCCAAGCCTGCAACACCAAAGACACGGCAAACAGAACACCGAAGCCTTGTGCAAGACGGTATTTTGATGACTGCTGAGTCGCTAACTGTCCCAAAAATACCGCTTCCGATGTTTTAATTCGACCAGTTCGACGAGCTTTTTGTGCTCCCTTCTCTCTCGTCATAAGGCTTACTTTTGCTCCTCTTCACCTTCGTAACCACTAAATTCTAACCAAACCGCATTGATGATGCCGAATGAACAGGCCAACAATACGCCAAGAACCCAAGCAAAATACCACATAACTTATTCCTCTATTTGTTACTAAAGATAGAGCTCTGCGAGCTCTATCTTCTTTGCCAATGACTAGTAAAGTGAATGATTGTTTTCTTCGATGTGTTTCTTCGTTAAACGACCATACATTACAAAGTAGTTCCACAAGGTATAGGCAAGAACGATTGGTACAAAGATACAAGCCACAACAAACATGATCATCATGGTTTTCTCACTTGACGTCGCATCCCACATAGTCAAACTCATGCTTGGGTAGCTTGAAGAAGGCATCAAGAATGGGAACATTGATCCACCAGCGGTAACGATAATGCCAGCAATACCTAATGATGAACTCAAGAAAGCCAATGCGCCTTTTTTCATTACACTCGCCAGTGCAGCAAACAACATACCCGCAATACCAATGAGAGGAGCCAACATAAGCGCAGGCACTTTTTCATAGTTTGCTAACCATGCACCTGGCTGTACTTCTGCTGTTTTCATTAATGGTGTCATGACTTTATTGCCATCAATGACACTGGTAATGACATAACCATCGATGCCGTAAGCCAACCACACGCCTGCTAAAATAAACAACACAGCCGCTAATGCACCGGTTATCGCAGTGATACGACTGGCTTTTACAAGCAAGGCATCATCTGTTTTCATCTGCAACCAAGCACCGCCTTGCGTCATTAACATTAGCAAGCTAACCAAACCACAGACAATCGCAAATGGGTTTAGTAGAGCAAAGAAAGAACCGGTATAAGTCACACGCAAGTATTGATCAAACTCAAATGGAACACCTTGCAACAAGTTACCAAACGCCACACCGAAAATAATAGGTGGAACGGCAGAACCAAAGGTAATCCCCCAGTCCCAGCTAGTACGCCATTTTGTGTTTTCTAGCTTAGAACGGTAATCAAAGCCGATTGGACGGAAGAATAACGCCGCCAACACCAACATCATCGCAAAGTAAAAACCAGAGAACGATGTTGCGTAAACCACAGGCCAAGCAGCAAACAAAGCACCACCCGCTGTGATAAACCAAACTTGGTTGCCGTCCCAGTGAGGGGCAATTGAGTTGATCATAATACGACGTTCTGAATCCGTACCGCCGATCACTTTCAACAAGCTACCAACTCCCATATCAAAACCGTCTGTCACAGAGAATCCGATCAGTAGAACACCGATCAATACCCACCAAATGACTTTTAATAATTCGTAATCCATCTTACACCTCTTGTTTTAGCTGAGACGTTTCTTGTTCAAGTGCATAACGACCAGTATGTAAGCTAGAAGGACCTTGCTTAGCAAAACGAATCATCAAGTACATCTCGGCAATCAAGAACGTGGTATACAACACGGCAAAACCAGCAATCGTTATCCAAATCTCAGTAGCCGTTAAACTGGATACCGCAACGTGAACAGGTAAAATCTCACCAATCGCCCATGGCTGACGGCCATATTCTGCAACAAACCAGCCTGCTTCATTCGCAATCCAAGGCAGAGGCAAGCACAACATAATGAACTTAAGGAACAAAGGATTGTTGCCAATACGACGACGTGCGTTCTGATAAAAAGCAGCAGCGAAAACAATCAACATCACGAAGCCACAACCAACCATGATACGGAAGGCAAAGAACAACGGCGCAACTTGAGGAATAGAATACTCTACCGCCTGATCGATCTCTTCAGAGGTCACCTTGTTAATGTCTTCGTTAAATGCGGTTACTAGCAAACCGTAACCAAGATCGTCTTTCACTTTCTCGAAGTTCTCTTTTACCAGCGGATCGGTTGAACCACTACGCAATTTTTCAAGCAACTGGTTTGCATAAATACCATTGATAATACGTTGGCGGTTATGCTCTTTCAGTTCTTTGATGCCCTCTACTTCTTTGTCGAGGGAGCGCGTTGCGATCAAGCCCATTAAGCCTGGTATTTTTATCGCATACTCGGTTTCTTGAAGCTCTTGGTTCGGGAAGCCAATTAGCGTGAAGTCCGCAGGCGCAGGCTGTGTTTCCCACTCAGCTTCAACCGCAGCCAATTTCACTTTTTGCACTTCGCCTAGCTCGTAACCTGATTCGTCACCTAGAAGGATAACGCTCAAGATAGACGCCAAACCAAACGCAGAAGCAATCGCAAATGAGCGACGAGCAAAAGCAAGGTCACGGCCTTTTAATAAGTAGTAGCTTGAAATAACAAGAACGAATATCGCACCCGTTGTGTAACCTGCTGATACAGTGTGAACAAATTTCACCTGCGCAACTGGGTTAAACAATAAAGCACCGAAATCAACCAATTCCATTCTCATTGTTTCGTAGTTGAACTCTGAACCTACAGGATTCTGCATCCAACCGTTGGCAATTAAGATCCACAAAGCCGACAAGTTAGAACCTAGCGCCACGCCCCAAGTCACTACCAAGTGCTTCACTTTGCTTAGGCGATCCCAACCAAAGAAGAACAAACCAACTAACGTCGATTCAAGGAAGAAAGCCATCAAGCCTTCGATGGCCAAAGGTGCACCAAAAATATCGCCAACGTAATGCGAGTAGTAAGACCAGTTAGTCCCGAACTGGAACTCCATCGTCAAACCTGTTGTTACGCCTAGCGCAAAGTTAATACCAAACAATTTACCCCAGAACTTAACCATGTCTTTGTAAACTTGCTTACCTGTAATCACATAGACAGACTCCATGATTGCAAGTAAAAAAGACATCCCTAGTGTTAACGGGACAAACAAATAGTGGTACAGAGCAGTGAAAGCAAACTGAAATCGCGATAATTCCACTACAGCTTCGTTAATCATATAACTTCAACCCATTCATTTGATTGAGAAAAAAGACGATCGTAGACACTTACTTCATTGAGTGTTCTTGTTATCCAACGCCCACCGAAGCCTCAAAAAGTTATAAGGCTTACTATAAGGCTGGATTATGAGTGTAGTTGCAATTCAAAACATTGCGTTAGATCAAGATAAAGAGAGTGAAAGAAATAAGTAGTAAAAAAGACGTGATTAATCGAGAAATTAATTAGTTCGAGAGGCCGACACAAAAATGATAGTCAAGTATTAACGTATAAAATGTATAATCATTAGCACAAACGAATTATTTTCACACAGAGCCATTTTTCTTATTTTGGAACCTCATCAATGAGATTAATTTTGAACACTATACATTCTTACTTAAAGCTCTGTTTTATCTGTCTGTCGACTATTTTTTTAGCTGCTTGTAGCATGCCTAAAGAAATAAAAGAAAATGAAGGTATCGCTCAACAGGTTATAAATACGCCGGGGCTTATTCAAGATCATGTTTTGTATATGGAAGGCCCTGATGGCGATTTTAAGCTTCACTACGCCAGCAGTGACCCAAGTGAAAAACCGCGCGATACCATAGTGTTTGTTCATGGCACACCGGGAGATTGGACTTCTTTTGCCCGCTATTTTCAAGACGCTAAACTCAAACAAAGCTTTCGTCTTATCTCTATAGATAGACCGGGCTGGGGTAAATCGACTTATGCAGGGGACTTTCCAACTAAGTTACAAACTCAATCAGCTATGATCGGCCCGATGCTAGAAAATATTTGGGAGCGTAATGGAAAACAAAAAATCATCTTGGTCGGTCATTCTCTAGGGGCCTCTTTGGTGCCTATTTTAGCAGCAGATCACCCTGACTTTGTTCGTGGTGTGGTGATTCTAGCTGGTGACCTAAAACCAGAACTAGCAGAGGCTCGTTGGTATAATACGCTACTCGATTGGACACCAAATTTGCTGATTCCAGATATGTGGAACCACTCAAATATGGAAGTATTAGATCTAACTAGCAGCTTAGAAGCAGCCCAAAACAATCTGAGTGAATTAACGACACCCATTACTATTCTGCAAGGCACAAACGATACCTTGGTCGATCCAGCAAGTGTGACTTACGCCACAAGCTTATTTAAAAATAGTGAGCTAAAAGTAGAGTGGATTGAAGGTGCGGGACACATTATAAATCTGCAGTATCCAGATAAGGTCATTGAAATCATTCGCGAAATGAACACTCGTAGTAAGTAACAGCGATGATCTTACATCGTTATTACTTACTACCGCTAAGTCGTCTTATTTTAATTTGGCATTTACACTTTAGGCGTATCGTTTAAATAAATTTTAGCTTCATCCTGTCCCATGTATTTAGCCAGAATCGATAAAGGCACATCTTTTAAATTCACCACAATCAAACCATCCAATGAATTATGGAACGCAGGATCGACGTTAAAACACACTAACTTGCCGTTCATTTTTAAGTACTGACGAATCAATACAGGCAAGCCTTTGCCCTGCTCCATTCTCGATAAAACTTTAGAAAGCAGCGTAACACTCGCCAACGATGATAATAAATTAGGTTGCCAAAATACCGAGCCACTGTTTCGTAGTGGCGTCGATGGCATCACTAAACTGGCTTTCGCTTTATCGTAATAATGGATCGACAAAGTCGCGGCGATTAACTGGCGAGCTGTGTGACTATAATCATTACTAATGCTCACAGGGCCAAATAAATGCGTATATTTAGGGTTCCGATAAGCAAAGGTCGCAATGCCTTTCCAAAGTAAAAGCAATGAATTTAAGTTCTTTTGATACTTAGCCGCGACAACAGATCGCCCCATTTCAATGCTGTGATCTAGGCTGTCGATAAAAGTTTGGTCATAGTTAAACAAGCTGCGTGAGTACAAACCTTTTAAACCATGTGCTTCAATAAGTTTATCCACCAGCCCCATTCGATAGGCACCGACGACTTCTTTATTACCATGATGCCAAACAAACAATTGGTGGTAATAAAGATCGTATTCGTCCACGTCACAGGCTAATCCACTTCCCTCGCCCACAGCACGAAAATTTTCTTCTCGGATACGACCAATTTCTTGCATCAGTAAAGGGATCGATTGCGTTGGGGCACAATAAACACTGAACTCGCCTTGTTGTAACAACAGCATCTCGCCTGGCAAACTGGCAATTTCTTCTTCTAATAAATCTTGATCAACTGGCGCAATGATTGGCAAATCTGTGCTGCCATGCTGGAACACACGTTCCTGAGCATGTTGAGGACTCATTAAGTAGGTGTTTAAGCGCAAGTAACTAACAAGATCTTGGTTGCTCTCAAACTGGCTCACTTCCGAAAACGGCACGGCACTGCCAATGGAAATCTCAATGACCGAGGATTTTTTATTAAGTAGCTCCCTTCCCAACATAGCAGTGCGCAATAAAGGATGAATACGACCTGCTTGATAAAATAGCTCGCTGTTTTGGCCATCGATAAAAATAGG
Organism: Marinomonas sp. BSi20584; assembly: GCF_002792415.1. NCBI lineage: Bacteria > Pseudomonadati > Pseudomonadota > Gammaproteobacteria > Oceanospirillales > Oceanospirillaceae > Marinomonas > Marinomonas sp. BSi20584. The sequence goes on along the minus strand of NZ_KZ454881.1, from coordinate 110,710 downwards.
TACCGTAGTTGCTTCGCTGCGTTTTAAGAAATTAGCGACCGACTGACTCCATTCAATGTCTGCCAATATCTGCTTTTCTGGCGACTGATCCTTAGATTTTTTCGGATAAGTCGATACTTCCCCAGCAGGAAATACAATCAGCACGCCGCCATCAGCCAGATGTCGGTGAGCATCACGAATCGCTTTGCCATTGGTGCGTTGTGCCGATTTGCCACCAAAAACATCGACGCCAATAAATAAGTCACTTATTTCCGGCAATCGCTTAAGCAATTCATTAGCCAGCACTTTTACATCCGTTCGAACTTGTCCTACTAAATCCGCCAACACCACACCTTCAATCGCCCCAAGTGGATGGTTAGCTACTATCACCACAGGGCCTTTTTGAGGAATATTTTCTACGCTGCCTTTTGCAATCGAATAATCAATATCCAACGCCTCAAGGGTATAACGCATAAATTCAAAACTGGTCTGGCTGCTTGGTCTTTGTTGATACAAGCGATCTAATTTAGCGAGTCCGGTCGCCCATTCAATAACAGATTCCCCAACACCAAATGGCGTGACTCTTTTTAAACGAAAAGGACTAGGCGAACGAAAAGGACTAGGCGAACGAACAGGACTGGCTAACATAATTAGACTCCGCTATTCACAATTTTATTTAGGATGCCTTGCGGATTTTTCAAATCCCGAAGCGATAAAAACGCCGCACTTAACCAAACCAAACACGCCATGATAAACAGTAAACCACCGTCGCTACCGACGACTTCACCAACTTCGTTAAACTCAGGCATCACCACACCCAGTGGGGTGAACAGGTGAAAAATAATCGCACCACTCATAATGCCCATCGCCATCAAAGACCCCAAGCCATGCCAACGGGTAAAGAGCAAAATGGAGGCAATCAGTTCGGCCACACCAATAATGTAACCACCGTAATTCCCGAAGAATTCCAAACCAGACCAAGCACCCAACACGCCGAAGATATAATCAGTTTCGTAGGAACCAGTGAATTTAAAAAACAGTGACTGCACAAACACAAAGGCGATAAACACCGTTGGCACATATTTCACGAATTGCTTATTCATCTTTATTAACCTTATTTTTTAATATTATTTTTGATCCGTTTTTACGAATCAGGGTTGGCGAATCATTTTTGCGAATCAGGGTTTACCAATAAGAGTCGGCCAATTGGCATCCGCTTGCTTGATGTGCAAAGCCGGATCTTGATCCCACTTGCGTTTAATATCGTCGTCATAATTCAAGTAAAGCTTGCCGTCGACCACCGCCCAATCTTTTGGATCAGCAGAGGCAAAATCGTTTTTGGCAGACACCGCCCACGCGCAATATCCACCATATTGAGGAGCGTATTTTTCGGGCTCTGCTTTGAACATATCGAGATGCTGTTGCGAGGCAAAATACCAATCTGCGCCTTTATATTCGGTCACGTACTTAGCGCTACCTTCGACCGGTTTTTGGTCAGTAAAATAAGCAACCGTGTCATAACCACTCAGGGCTTTATTACTAAAATAACCTGTGTAAATTTCATCTTGCGCAAATGCCAGGCTGCTTATAAACAAGGCTAAAAACATCACTAAACGCGTCATAACAACTCCTAAACTTTGATTAAAGGGGAATACCAACAAGAGGAACCTTTTCTTGAATACGATTGTCTTGAAATCGATTGCCTTGAAAACGATAAGTCTGTTCCGCCAGCGCTTCTGGTGTTAAATGCAAGCACGGCGCCCCAGCTACATAAGCCATTTTTAGATTGTCTTTTGAAACTTGAATACGTGTAAAACTAACGGTTTCAGCGTCTTCTCTATGCATGCAAACCGATAAGTGAGAATGTTCTGGATGATGCTGAGAATGAAAGGACAACAAATCGACAGGCGTTTTGGCGGCGAGTTCGCCATAGATAGATTGTCGATAAGCAACAGCGTTTTCTAACGCCACTGCAGAAGAAAAATGCGGTGATGTGGCATAAGCAATAGAGATCCTTTCACCATCCCATTGGAATTCTCTAACCTTGTTATTACCCAGTTCAAAAGCTAGCAAGGTAAAAGGCGCAAACAACTCAAGAACCTGCAGAGCAAATTGCTGTTCGACTTGGGCGACTGTTGTCGCACTGGATAAGCGCTTTAACAATTGTCCGCGGCTAATCAGCTCGCCTGCTGGCTTCTTGCCTTGATAGTTATTCAGCAAACACAACGACACCCCCTGCTCATTCAAACTGATCCAGCTACCTTTGCCGATAGGATCAACTGGCATCAAAATCTGAGTTCCCTGCTGAATAAAAGACTGTGGCGGCAATGCAGCGACGCGCGCTTTTTGCTCATCACGATTGAAAAATAATTGATAGCCTGACTCTTCTACCAACCAAGAAACTGAACACATACTTATTGACCTCGCAAAAAAGTTGCTGTGGCTGGCGCAATACCAAAATCGTCATCGATTGGCTTATTCATCAAATTTGCGGCGACTTTCACCATGGCAAAATGATGATTCGCATGTAGCGCAGCGAAAATAATTTCCCGCTCTAAAGTCGATGACATAAGACACGCTTGCGTATGAGACACTGAGACTTCCGTCAAAACATTCACGTTTTTCTTGAGCTCTTTTACGGACAAGGAAGTAAGCCAATTTGTCAGCTCGTCGATTTCAGTCAATGCAATAGAACGTGATGTTTCTACCGCATGACCGCGACGACGATGGTTGTAATCAATCACTATGCCCGCTCGAGATATGGCATTAAAAACATCCAACCAATGGCGAAAATGCTCACCGATAGAGCTGCTAACGAAAGGCTTTATCGACGCTTGATAAGCCTCATCATCCAGTATCTGTAAGCAGCGAGAAGCCTGAGAGAAAACTTCTAAACAACCTTGCACTGTTGGCGAATAATCCGCTGCTAGCAACGCGTTTACTTCTCTATTCTTTAATACCGATTGCATAAATTCTTTCCTTCCAAAAATTGCCCTTAGCTAACACCTCAAACTCACTTTTTTATTTCATTCAGTCAGTGCTGGGATAATGCTGAGTCAGGGCTTTTTCTTCTCGCCATGCTTTCAATAAAGCTCGAAGGGTCGGTGATTTAAAACCGCGATTTTTTTGCAAAGCACCTATCTCAAACAAGATTCGATACTGTTTGAGCAGGGTGCCAAAAATTTCTGATAACTTGGTATTGCGATCCCAAATATGCGTTGCCTCACTGCTCGCGCCATTCATTTCTAAAATGGAAAAATTCTCACCGGTCATAAAGGATTCAATGTCGGCAAACTTGATGTCTAAACGACCATAGTAGTAACCATCGACGTCCTTTAAGATCTCATCCAATTTACGTGTTAGCGCTTGAGTAATGTATTGATTGCCATTGCGAAAAATCGAACCACGACTGTGACTGCCTGCAAACGCAAGGGGATATTCCTCACCGTCTGCGGGAACCCAATCCAGCTTTTGTGTATGACGCGGGAAGTACAAATGGGTTAACTGACCCGCACGCGGACAACGCTCAATAAGCTGTCTCAAGCTGTGCGCTCCATCACCAACCACACTTGGTGTGTATTTCAAGGTAATGGAGATAACTTGGCCCTGTTCCTGCCCCGGATAACGCACGTAAAACACACCTGCTTCCGCTTGGTATGGCGCTTTACGCTGAAGAAGAAATCTCGCAGATAGAGGGAAGCCATGGATGTAATCATAAAGTTGTGCTTTGGATTTCAGCAGTTTGACTCCAACACCGCGACAACCTAAGTCTGGCTTAGCCACAATCGGGAATGACAACTGAACGGCGTCCATTGCTTGCAAAGCGCTTTCTAACTGAGTATCTGTATTCTCTTGGTTTTTTGTCAGAGTAATAAAAGGTTCAATCCACTTTTTGGCTACTGGGCCCGCCAAGTTCAAAATATCAGTTTTAGATTCGCCCACCATGCCACTGAGCTTGATGCTCGGATTGGCGATTAATGGTAAACAGACATCCCCGTGACGCAAACCAAGTAACAGACTTTGCGCCACAACAGGCACATAAAAAAACCAGCTCGGCATGAATTCATAAGGCGAAATGCTCGCCTCTTTTTCTACGTGGAGCAGCGGCATTCCAGCATTAATTTTATTCGGCGCAATGAACTGCCCCTCTACCATGGCACTCATGACATACCTCGCGTAAACGATTTATTAAGAAAACGATTTATTAAAAACAACAGGCCAAATACCAAAGGAATAAGTACCCACTTCAGCTCTGAGACTTGCATAAAGACACTACTGCCTATTTGGTAAATCAGCGTGAATACCACCAGCGTCCAAATAGACGTGGCAAGCAAAACGGCGCTAAAAAAGACAGGTAACGGGATGAGGAGAAAACCACTCAAGGTAAAACCAATGGTCCTTAAACCGGGAATAAAACGAATCAAGAAGAGGTTCAAAAAAGCACGCTGGGTCAGCTTTTTTCTTACGACTTTAAACGAAGAATTGCTTAAAGCTCGGTAACGCAGCCATCTAACTTTTCGGGCATAATGTCCCAAAACATACAACCCCAAATCCCCTGTCGCAATGCCGATAAAAATCGCCATTAGAGCAAGTGATGAAGGCATGTCACCGAGAGCAGATAAAGTCGCTGCCGTTGCAATAGCAAGGTCTTCGAGTAAATAAGACAAGAACACAATACCAACACACAACAAAGTCAGCGATGTTGTTCCCGATGTTAGCCATGCTTGTAATTCTGCAATCAAGGTAAGCCACCTACCCATATCATCTAAAAACTTGGAAAGATCCAAGCACCCTTATTTTGTTTCTGAGGGTTAGACGTAGATAGAAATCACTTTCTTACAGCGCTATTTAAAAAACTTATAAAAAGTAAAAAATATTAAAAATAATGAAATTTAACTAGCTAGAAGGAATTAGAAGGAGAGAAAAATACAGTAAATGATCGGAGGAAGTTAAAGATAAAGAGTGTCGTGTTTCTGTTTGCGAATTGAGCAGTTAGCCAAAATATCCAGTTTTTCACTCTGCGTAGATTTTTGCCAATCCATGATTTCAGTTATGGTTCGATAGCAACCCACACAAACATCATCGCCATCTAGGCAGCAATGTCGAATACAAGGACTTTTTATGGTTTTATCAGTTTCATGATTGGCTGACATAGCTTTACACCTCTTGCTTTCGCAATCCAAAAGAGGCCACGTTAATACGCAGCCTCTTAGTAGAACTAAGTTTGGATTTTAAACTGTTACCTTGTCCAACGCCTGACTAATATCCGCAATAATATCTTCGATGTTTTCAATACCGACAGATATACGAACTAGATCGCGGCTAACGCCAGCTTTTGCTAATTCTTCGTCATTCAACTGACGGTGAGTCGTTGATGCTGGATGACAAGCTAGAGATTTAGCATCACCAATATTGACGAGGCGTAGTACCATTTGTAGTGCATCAATAAACTGTGTTCCAGCTTCGATACCACCGTTAATACCAAAACTTAGTACACCAGACGCTTTACCACTGGTAATTCGTTGGCTCATTTCATTGTATTTATTATCTGGTAACGCTGCGTAATTCACCCAATTCACTTTATCGTGATTCTGCAAAAATGCCGCTAGTTTTTCAGCATTAGAGCAATGGCGCTCCATTCTTAGTCCTAGCGTTTCCAAACCTTGCATGATTAAAAATGAACTGTGTGGAGACAACGCTGCGCCAGTATTACGTAAAGGCACTACTCGACAACGACCTATATAAGCAGCGGCGCCCAAGGCTTCCGTATAAACAACGTCATGGTAGGAGGGATCTGGTTCATTCAACATAGGGAAACGCTTTTTATTCGCCACCCAATCAAACTTACCTGAGTCAACAATAATACCGCCTACTGTCGTGCCATGACCGCCTATGTATTTTGTTAATGAATGCACCACGATGTGCGCACCCAATTCAAAAGGACGACATAAAAATGGTGTTGCCACAGTATTATCAACAATAAGTGGGATACCATGCTTATTAGCAATGGCAGCAAGCGCTTCTATATCAACTATATTACCGGCTGGATTACCGATAGATTCACAAAAAATAGCGCGAGTATTATCATCAATCGCTGCTTCAAACCCAGCTAGATCGTCCGCAGATACCATGCGGGTTTCAATGCCTTGTCTTGGGAAACTATGGGCAAATAAATTGTAAGTACCGCCATAAAGTTGACTGGTGCTGACAATATTTGAGCCAACATCACAAATACACTGTAGTGCATAAGTAATCGCCGCCATACCTGATGCTACGGCCAGAGCTGCGATACCGCCCTCCATTGCTGCAACACGCTGCTCTAAAACGTCAGTGGTTGGGTTCATGATACGGGTATAAATGTTGCCCTGAACTTTCAGGTCAAATAAATCCGCACCGTGTTGGGTGTCGTCAAAGGTATAAGATGTCGTTTGATAAATCGGAACGGCTGCTGCTTTAGTTGTAGCTTCAGATGTGTAACCGTGATGCAGTGCAAGAGATTCTAATTTCATGGTAAGCAAACCTATTTTTATTATTCCCAAAAAGTAACGACATAATACTACAAGGTTATTATGCTTTGGAAAAACAAGTATTACTCATAACGTTAGGTAAAATTCTAATCCCAATTGCTACGGCGCATACTTTTGATTTGGCCTTTTTGTTTTTTCTGATCAACGCGTTTCTTCTGCGAAGAGCGCGATGGTTTGGTCGGTCTGCGCGCTTTTTGCACACGAACAGCTTCAAGAATCAGTTCTTTAAGTCTTGCCAATGCGTCTTCTCGATTCAATTCTTGGGTGCGATGTTGCTGGGCTTTAAGCACAATATCACCATCTTTAGTAAGACGAGAATCACTTAACGCCAACAAACGCTCTTTATAAAATTCCGGCAAAGAAGAACTAGCGACATTAAACCTAAGGTGAATAGCGGAAGAGACTTTATTCACGTTCTGGCCGCCTGCGCCTTGCGCTCGTATAGCGGTCAATTCAATTTCGTGGTCTGGGATCGCCACAGCGAGGGTAATTTGTAGCATGATGATTGCTTTATATATCTTTCTATTTGAATGACCGACGATTATAACAGGCTTAAGAAGTGTTTGCTTTGGTACATCGTTTCTCAGTACATTATCGGTTACAATCGCCATTTTTTCTGACCAAATAGGAGTTTTTTGTGACCCAATTCCGTCCTTGTATCGATCTACACCAAGGCAAAGTTAAGCAAATTGTTGGTGGCAGTCTGAATGACAAAGGCGCCACAGAGAACTTTATCAGCGAACACAATGCTGAGCATTATGCCAATATGTATCGTGAACATGGGCTCGTTGGAGGGCATGTTATTGCGTTAGGAAAAGGTAACCAAGAAGAAGCCTTAAGCGCACTGCGCGCTTATCCTAATGGTTTACAGTTTGGCGGCGGTGTTAACAGTAGCAATGCTGAAAGCTACTTAAAAGCTGGCGCTTCTCACGTTATTGTCACTTCTTATTTGTTTGAAAATGGTGAGTTTTCTTGGGATCGCTTAGACAAAATCAAACGCGAAACAGGTACTGATCGTTTAGTATTAGATTTAAGCTGTCGTCGTACAAAAGACGGCTGGTATATTGCGACCGATCGCTGGCAAACCATTACATCTACTCAAGTAAACCAAGAAAACCTTATTGAATTGGCAAACCACTGTGATGAGTTTCTTATTCATGCTGCAGATGTTGAAGGCTTACAGGCTGGTATTGACGAAGATTTGGTTCAATTACTTGGTCAAGGCTGCCCTGTTGCAGTAACCTATGCAGGTGGCGCTCGTTCTTTGGCTGACCTTAAGCGTGTTAATGACTTGTCCAATGGCTTAGTTGATTTAACTATCGGCAGTGCGCTAGATATTTTTGGCGGGAAAGGCGTGACGCTAGACGAATGTATTTTGTGGAATCAGTCACAAAAATAAAGTCCAAAGAGAGACGAGCCGTTAACTTGTCTCTCACTCTCTCTGTATTACATTATTATCTCAAAGATTCATAAAAGATTTTATTTACACTTTTAAATAAGATACTCGCATCGGCAACAGGTACTTCAGCTCGACATACTATCCGCCATGCCGCATACTTAGTCACTTATTTTCGCTTCTAATCTCAGGATTATTAAATGCCTACATTTCGTTCTGGCCTTTTACTTGCAACGCTTTTACTAAGTGCTTGCTCGATGCCAATTTTTCAAGATTTACAAAACAAGCAAACTGAGAAAAACTCTACTCCAAACACAGTAAGCACTGAACAAACTATACCAAGCAAAACTACAGACAACGAGGTTGCTACTGTAGAAACGAGTGTTATTACTGAGACAAATAATAGCAACGGCTCGAAAGCCAGCAGTCCTGATAGTAATGCCGATCTGGCTGAGCAACTTAATACACAAAGAAAATTGGCTAACGCTAACTTTACAGAACTCAAAAATCGAGTTGGAAACGCGCCCGAGCTACCAAGACTATTAGCGACAGAGCAATTAAATTCGAAAGAAATTAACTTAGGTATTCAGCAGTTACGCTCATACATCAGCAAGACGAATACCGCCATAGCTTTGCTAAATGCACGTGTAGAGGACCGAGAAAAAGTCGCTATGAATGGTGACTTAATTCGAATTTTCTTATCTGAAGCGACGGTTACTCATGACAACATGACATTCAAAGCACAACCACTTGTGGGTCAATGGGTTCGCGGCGAAAGTCGAGTCATTCGTTTAAAAGACAATATTTTGTTTGAGAACCCTAAATCAGAAGACATGCATATTACGTTTTCAGAAACGTATCAACTTGTTGTTAATGGCGAAGTCATATCGACCGTTAACCCCAAAAAAGAAAAGAATAACGCAAGTTTCAATGTAACCACATCAGGTAATAACGGTACTATTGTTGGTAAATTAGACTATCGAGTCGTTGATAACGAATAACCTAATTATCGTTAAGTAAACAAACAAAATAAGAGCTTAAATTAGGCTCTTTTTTTATTTAACCAACTTAGCGGCTTTTCTTCGTTTCTGCGCATTGTCCAATACCATCTGAATGCACGCCAAATAATCAACAATCATGCTGGCAAATAACTTATTGTCTAACTCTCGAACTAATTTCCCGATACGCTTTATTACCTGCCAATTCACAGACATGACACGACTCGATGCATGTTTATCCGCCGCATTAAGGGCAGATAAGTATGCTGTTGCTATATAGCCAGGCTCCGGGTTCATTGTACCAGTATCTTCCGGCAGCGTTCCTACACTATGTAGCAGGCGCTCAGCTAACCGCCGATACAAAGACGACACTTTTTTAAACACATGCTTATCAAGTGTATTCCCTACTCGCCCACATAATGCCGAGTTAGCAAAAAAACCGTCAAAACACATAGAAAGCATGTCACATAAAATACGTGAATCCCTATTGGGATAAAGCATTTTTTCTGTTCTATGGTCTTTAAGCATGTCTGTCTCCTTTCAAAAAAGGGTGAGCTTTGTGCAAATAAGGATAATTAAGGCCGTGTTTAATGCAAAGTTACTGCAAAAGGCTAGGACAAGCTTATCTACCTATGATTCCATAACTCTATAAATTTTCACGATCACTCTTCTGTTCTATTTAGGGAAAATAATAATGTCTTCACCAAAGCTATTTATGCATGTTCAAGATCCATTATTAGCTTCAAATCTACTTTCTTTAAATGGCGTTCGACAGTATGAGTTAAACATTAGCCATCAAGATGAAAATTGGCTAGATCAGCTATCTGTCGCTCAATGTGATGTTGCTCTTATCGAAGTAAATTCATTGCATGATGTTGCCTTAAAAGAACTTATTAACAGCCCTGTTCTATATAAAACAGAGTTCTTATTTTTCAGCAAAGGCGAACCAGATCCAATATTAGATCACCTAATGCATAAAGGTGCTGGATTTCACTATCGTGCGCCTTACAATTTAAAGCTGATTGAATCTTCCTTAAAAGAAGTCTTTAGTGAACTAAGCCGCTCTCACGAAAATGCCAATACCCAAACCAGTTATCTGGATCAATTTGGCTTATTAGTCGGCTCATCAACTGCCATGCATTCGCTTTATCGCACTATTCGAAAAGTCGCAGCAACCAAAGCCAATGCTTTTATCATGGGCGAAAGCGGTACAGGTAAAGAACTTATCGCCAATACTTTACATGTTTTCAGCCAACGCGCTGAAGGTCCTTTTGTCGCCATCAACTGCGGTGCGCTTAGCCCGGAGTTAATCGACAGTGAATTATTCGGCCATGTTAAAGGTGCTTTCACCGGAGCACACAAAGATCATCAAGGCGTTTTCGAGCAAGCAGAAGGCGGTACACTCTTTTTAGATGAAGTCACCGAGATGCCATACGAACAGCAAGTAAAACTTTTACGAGTGCTCGAAAGTGGTGAATACAAACCAGTCGGCGCTCAACAAGTAAAAATGGCCAACGTACGAATTATTGCTGCAACTAACCGTACATTAAGCGATGCTATCCGCGATGAAGTATTCCGCGAAGATCTCTATTTTCGTTTAGCTCAATTTCCTATCATGGTTCCAAAATTAAAAGACCGAGAAGGTGATGCATGTGGCCTTGCTCAACACTTTTTGTCTTACCGCAACGCTAAAGATGGCCAACACAAACAATTTTCAGCACAAAGTCTAGAAAAGATTAACCACTATACTTGGCCCGGTAATGTGCGAGAGTTAAAACATGCCATTGAGCGGGCTTACATTCTAGCCGATCATATTATTCATCCAGAACACCTAATAACCAATGATCTCAGTGATCAAACCGAGATAGACAAAACAGCAGGTATTCCTACTGGTATGCGCCTAGATGACATAGAAAAAATCGCCATCTTAAAAACACTGAAAAACAATGACGGAAACAAAACAGATACTGCCCATCAACTTGGTATCAGTATCAAAACTCTATATAACAAACTCGATAAATACGAACATACCGATTTTTTATAAAGCAATAACAGTTACCTTAAAAAGAACGTTAGAAAAAAGGCCGATCAACTCGGCCTTTTTTCTGTTCGTTTTAGCAATCAGTGTCTTTGGCGTTCATGCCTTCTTTCGCTTCTTCACACTTGTCTTCAATGGCATTACCTGTATCTGTCATAGTGTCTTCAATTGAATTGCCCGCGTTATTTAGCGCTTCACCAGCATTATCCATTGTCTGCTCAACAGCATCACCAGCATTGGACATAGCGTCTTCTACTTTGTTGTCATCAGAACTCTGATCACATGCTGCCAATGTACCAGCAGTAACAAGAACCAAAGCGGTATTTAGTAGAGTGCGTTTAATATTCATAATGGTAACCTCCATTTAGTTTTTTAAAATTTGGGCGTCATGGCTGCGTTTATATCCAGCCCTCCCAAGTAATCAACTCAACGACCTGAACAAAAGAACTGAAGTTCATATCGTTGATTTCCCTTAGAGTATTGCGAAGCTTGTGCCAACTTTTAAAAAAACGTACAAGGTATTGATATTAAAGAATTTTTTTAAAAAACATTCATCCAACATAACTACTAGACAGCAAGCTAATAAGTAGTTTTTACAAAACTACTCGGTAACTGTTTCCGTCGAGTAATTGTAAAGACGCAAAAAATGTGGCTCATAAGCCATCAATGCTCTGAGATAAACAGGAAAAATCACGAAATAAACAGCTAATTTCATGGAATACACAAAAAGACTCTTGAATGTTTGTATGTCTGCCATAGAATTGGCCAAAATCTATGCTTTATTTATAAAAGCGACCTTTAAGGACATATTAATGAGCTCTACGCTGTACACCTCACCAAGATTAGATGGCTTTCGTATGCCTGCGGAACACGAACCGCAAGAGCAAGTTTGGATGGCTTGGCCAACCCGCGAAGACAACTGGCGAGAAAAAGGCAAACATGCTCAAAAAGAGTTTGTTGCTGTTGCTACAGCAATCGCACAATCAACAGACGTCACCTTCATTGCCGATGCCAAGAATTATGAACAAGCTCGCCTCGCTTTGCCTAGTAAAATCCGAGTCATTGAGATGCCGTCCGATGATTGCTGGATGCGTGACATAGGTGCGACCTATGTGGTGAACGATCAAGGCGAACGCCGTGCAAATAGTTGGCAGTTTAATGCTTGGGGTGGCGAACTAGACGGCTTATACGATTCTTGGGAGCAAGATAATGCGGTCGCCGCAAAAATGGCCACTGTCACAGGTGACTATGTTTACCACGCGCCGTTAATTTTAGAAGGCGGTTCCATTCATGTGGACGGTGAAGGCACCTTATATACGACAGAAGAATGTTTGCTGCACCCAAGCCGTAATCCGCATCTCAGCAAAGAAGACATCGAAGACCTATTAAAGGTGTACTTAAATGTTGAAAAAATCATTTGGCTTAAAGATGGGCTTTATAATGATGAGACTAACGGCCATGTCGATAACATTATGCATGTTGTTCGTCCAGGTGTTGTCGCATTAACCGATTGTGAAGACTCAAACGATCCACAATATGCCATCAGTAAAGCGGCGCTAAAAGTCCTAAGCCAAGCAATAGATGCAAAAGGCCGAACACTAGAGATTATTAAGCTTCCGATGCCGGGGCCGCTTTTTGTATCAGAAGATGAAGCAAAAAACTTAGTAGAAAGTGATTATATGAATCGCCAAGTCGGAGAACGTCTTGCAGCTTCTTACGCCAACTTTTTAATTACGAATAACAGTGTTGTATTTCCAACATTCGGCGAAAAAACTGATGAACAAGCAAAGGAGATTCTACAAAAGGCATTTCCTGAGCATAAAGTAATAGGTGTTTACGCCAGAAATATATTATTAGGTGGCGGAAACATCCACTGTATTACTCAGCAAGTTCCTGAAAAGTGCTCTATTAAAGCAGTTTAAGAGCCCTAATAAGCCCTTAACGGATTATTATATTGGTTATATATGTTATGCCTATATTCAATATAAATACCAAGATGATAAACCTTTTTTATGGCACTAATATTTCTGTTTGTGGCGCACACACACTGTGCTAATCTCGTGTATTAGCGCCTTGTAAAAACGGTTTATAACGCATTGGTGTTTTGTGTATTTTCTGGCTAGAACATAATCAAAGTTTTGCTTATGTTCGGTTGTACTAATTGAAGCGCATTGCTTCTTATTTACGATGGCGTATTTCGCTTGGGGTAATATCAATGGATTCCACGTTTACTTTATTGGACTTAGGCTGGCAGGCTTACTTTCAACAACAGTTATCATTGGATGATTTAGAATCTAACCGCATTGCACGTATCTGCTCTCAAAAAGACAGCAGCTACGAGCTTGTCAGTGAATTCGGCTTTTTCACTTTAGAAAACCATTCCGATATGCCAAGCATGGCTGTCGGTGACTGGGTTATTACTGACACTGAACAAAACTTCCTACGCCTTTTAGAACCAAGTTCTATATTTGAAAACATCGCTTCAAATATAGACACTGTATTTTTAATTTGTGCATTAAATCAAGATTTCAATTTAGCGTTGATTAAACGTTATTTAGAACTTACTCATGAAGCTCAAGCAGATGCAGTTGTTATACTTACAAAAGCAGATACTTGTAATGATGCAGCTGAAAAACGTGCCCAAGTAGAAAAACTTGATCCGTTACTCATCGTAGAAACAGTTAATGCTTTAGATGCTGACAGCCTACGCTGTTTATCGCCTTTGCTTAAGAAAGGTAAAACCATTGCCTTACTTGGCGCGGTTGGTTCAGGTAAATCTGCATTGATCAATACCTTGATGCAAACCACGGCCGAAGGCAAAGCACAAAGAAACATTGGTGATTCGGGTGCCTTAAAGATCATGCCATCAGGTGCTATTTTGCTAGATACTGCAGGCATGCGTGAACTACAACTTGCTGAATTCGATAGCAGCGCTATTGCCAATTTCGCTGACATCATTGCATTGGAAAAAGAATGCCGTTTCAGTGATTGTCATCACCAAGGCGAACCTGGTTGTGCCATCAAAGGTGCAGTTAAGGCAAATCGTTTAGATGAGCAACGTGTGGCTGACTTTATGTTACTTCGTAATGAAGACAGCGATGATGATCAAGTGACCAGATCTAAACCACAAGAAAAGTTTTACCGTAGCGCACAATCCGATATCCGCGCTCGAAAACACAGTTCTGCTGAGTAATATTAAGAGCAATCTCAAATTAGCAAAACAGAAAGCGGACTATACTCAATAGTCCGCTTTTTTTATGTGATATTTTTATACGTTTTTTATGCAACAGTAGATAAAATTCGGGAAGAAAAGCAAGTGTCCTTTACAGCAAGCCTTTGAGTGTTTATAACAAGTCCCTCTATTCGTTTTCACATCACTCCAACAGAGGCAGCTTTTCTGAATCACCATGTCTAATACTTTACTGATTTATTCAACAACAGACGGTCACACAAAAAAGATAAGCCTTAAAATGCAAGCCATTATCGAGAGCCAAGGCCATACCGTCACCCTTCTACCAGTAGAAGAAGCAAGCGCTGAAACCTTAGCCAATCACGACAAGGTAGTCATTGGTGCCAGCATACGTTATGGCAAACATCAGAAAGTTGTGATTGATTTTATTGAGCAGAATAAAACTCAGCTTAAAAGCAAACCAAGTGCATTTTACACCGTTAACCTTGTTGCTCGTAAACCTGAAAAGTGCCAACCTGATACCAACCCGTACATTATTAAACTTTTGGCTCAACTAGATTGGAAGCCAAGTTTAGAAGGCGTTTTTGCTGGTAAATTAAACTATCCAAAATACGGTTTTATCGATCGCAACATGATCCGCTTCATAATGTGGATGACAAAAGGGCCAACAGATCCCAAAACCAATATGGAATTTACCGATTGGAATAGTGTTGATCAGTTTGCTCAAGCCGTTTGCGATATGTAATAAAACGATAACAAACAATCCACAGCAAAAACTACGATTTAAAGCATTAAAACATTTAGTTCTTCTATTCAGTTATTAGAAAAGGAAAAAATGAAATGACTGACGCACTACTATTAACCTTTGTTTTTTTGGTTGCGGGGGTCATTTCTGTTCCTATTGCGTCACGCCTAGGACTGGGGTCTGTCTTAGGATATCTGTTAGCTGGCATCATCATTAGTCCATTACTAACCCTATTAGAAGTAGACATTGTTTCTATTCAACACTTTGCCGAACTTGGTGTTGTCATGATGTTATTTCTTGTCGGACTAGAGCTAAACCCTAAAAAACTCTGGGCATTAAAGTCTAAATTATTAGGCTTAGGTGGTGGGCAAGTTGTGTTAACAGCCCTTCTTATTATGGGATTAGGAATGCTGTTAAACCAAGAATGGCGTACCAGCTTAGCTATTGGTTTAGTACTTGCTCTATCTTCAACCGCCATCGTCATCCAAACATTGACTGAAAAAGGTTTAATGAAATCAGATGGCGGCCAATCATCTTTCGCCGTATTGCTCGCTCAGGATATTGTCGTTATCCCAATGTTGGCCTTTATTCCTCTGCTTGCCACACCAGAACTCATCGAATCTTTAAGTCATGCGGCAGAGATATCTCAGGGTGGAAGCCATTCAGTATCTTTAGTCGATGGTTTAGAAGCATGGCAAACTGCATTAGTCACCATCGGCGCTATTGGTATAGTGATTTTAAGCGGTAGCTTTTTAGTTACGCCTATTTTTCGTTTTATCGCAGTCACACAATTAAGAGAACTTTTTATTGCCGCCGCGTTGATGTTCGTTATCGGCACGACTCTACTCATGTCTTTGGTTGGACTTTCTCCTGCACTCGGAACATTTCTAGCTGGCGTGGTGTTGGCTAACTCACCTTATCGACATGAGTTAGAAAGTGATATAGCTCCTTTTAAAGGCTTGCTGCTGGGATTATTCTTCATGACCGTCGGTGCTGGCATAAACTTCGCCCTACTTTCTAGTCATTTTTTCTCTATTCTTGGCTTAACTGTCGGTCTAATTCTGCTGAAAGCTACCACGCTGTTAATATTAGGACGGATATTTAACATTCGTGGTTCAAATAAATGGCTATTTGCACTAGGCCTTGCCCAAGCCGGAGAGTTTGGTTTTGTTTTGCTGTCTTTTACTGTCAGTAATGCAGTGATATCACAAGAAGTTGCCGACATTCTACTGCTTGTCGTGGCGTTGTCTATGTTGCTCACGCCAATGCTATTCATCATCTATGATCGTGTTATCGCGCCTCGTTATGCCACCGACCAAACGGCCGGCACACACGATGAACTACCCGATGACAATAAAATCATTATTGCTGGTTCCGGGCGAATGGGAAGTACGATAGACAACCTTTTGCGTTTGGCTGGTTATCATTCAACAGTGATTGATTTCAGCGTAAAGCGATTAAGAGCACTTCAGCATTTTGGCGTTAAAAACTACTTCGGTGACGCCACCCGTCCAGACTTATTAGAAGCCGCAGGCATAGATGAAGCATCATTGTTGATTATTACCATTGATGATCCAGAGCAAATTACCAAGCTCGTCAAATATGTCAAAGAGCACTACCCTGATCTACACGTTATCGCGAGAGCTTTCGACAACAACCACGTTTACGATTTATGGGCTTCGGGATGTCGCGACATTATTCGAGAAAACTACGACAGTAGCTTGCGTATGGGACGGTCTGCTTTTGAAGCACTTGGCATTTCTCATAAAAAAGCCGAACAGATGATTGACGTGTTTAATCAGCACGACAAAGTATCTATGGTGGAAGTAGCCGATGCACATCAGATAGGTGTACCCTTCCATGAAAACACCGTATTTATTGCTCGTCTAAAAAAATACCTTGAAGAGAAAAACCCACAACTTCAAAAAGCTATGAAAGACATTCAAGCTCAAGCAGATGACTAAAAATATTCGTATTTAGCACTAAAAAGTTAGTGCTAAATACATTAATGGAGCGCCACTTTACTTTGTAGTTTGGCGAGCCGTTCATTCCATTTTCCCGCATGGGAGCGCTCGCAAGCTTCTTCTGTATCAAAGCTAACTTGCTGACGAAGCTGGTTTAGCTTGATGTTTACGGTGCTTAACTCATTATTAATAAGCGTATAAAAGTAATCATCTTGCTTCGCCTCAATGGCTTTAGACAAGGCCTCATCGGTTTCGAAAACACAAACGATCTTTAGCGAATTAGGAAACGCATTATAATTAACTAAATGCGTTAGCCAGACAAAACCTTTCACAGAATCCAGCGCTCCTTCACAAACATTCGTTAACGCTCCACGAAGTGCATTATCGATTTTTTTATCGGATTTCTTCATAAAAATACATTACTGATTTAAGAAGCCGAAAGTGTAACCTGTCGCACAACCTCAACCAAGTTGATCAAGCAGATTCCCTATCATGCATTTCTTCTAAAAAATAACCTGCTATAATTTCAAAACACCGTTTCAATATAAAGCTTCTACATAAAGCGCCGCATCATCGGAGATAATCTTGCACAAAACATTTCGCTCATTGAGCAACCCGCAATATCGACTTTGGGCAATGGGAGCTTTTGTCTCAAATATTGGCACATGGCTGCAACGTACTGCGCAAGATTGGATTGTGATTGCAGAACTGTCTAACGGAAACGCCACTGCAGTAGGTATTGTTGTCGCTCTGCAATTTATTTTCTTACCTATCATTGGTTGGGCTGCTGATTACTTCGATCGCCGCAAACTACTTATCGTCACACAAAGCTTGCGCGGTTTGCTCGCGCTGGTTCAAGCCATCATGATTCTAAATGGTCACCTTGAGCTGTGGCACATGTATATTTTCGCTTTTTTACTCGGCTGCTTTACCGCATTCGACACTCCAGCGAGACACGCATTCGTAGCCGATTTAGTTGCTGATAAAGATCTAGCTAACGCAGTTTCTTTGAATTCTATTTCATTTAATAGCGCTCGGATGATTGGCCCTGCTATCGCAGGTTTTTTAATTCTATTAATGGGTGCTGGCTGGGTGTTTGCGCTAAATGCCTTGTCCTTTATCCCAATTATAGCCATCACTTATATGATAAAGGCCAAACCAGTAAATTTACTTCCAAGCGTCGAAAGTGATTCTAGCAAATCTAGTAAAGCCACCTTATTTGATGGATTTCATTATATTCGCCAACGTCCAGACATGATCATTGCCATCACCATGTTCTTTTTCTTCGCTATGTTTGGGCTAAACTTCACTGTCTATCTGACGTCAATGACCGTTCATGTGTTTACTGGTAACTCTCAGCAATTTGGCATTCTGATGTCTATTATGGCAGTAGGTTCTATTGTCGGCGCCATGATTACCGCTAACCGAGAAAAACCTAATCTTCATTTTATATCCTTTTCAGCTATCGGCTTTGGGGGAATTGCCTTGATAGCCTCGATCATTCCTAATTTTTGGTTATTTGCTGTCTCACTCAGTTTAATAGGCATGACTACTCAACTTTTTACCACATCCGTACACAGCCTAATTCAACTCAGTGCACAAAAATACATACGCGGTCGAGTCATTGCTATTTTGTTAGCAACCTCTGTGGGAGGTTCGGCAATTGGTGGGCCTTTGGTCGGTTGGACTGCCGACTTACTCGGTGCTCGTTGGGCTATCGCCTGTGGAGGCATTATTGCTTTGCTAACCGCTGCACTTGGCTTACGCTATTTACATCAAAGAGGTGATAAATAAGTTTTTTTAAGATTAAGCAAAGCTCTCAACTATTAAGCTGCACCATGATGCATTACACTATTTGCTCACGATAACATTCGACCCAAACATTCGATAAAAAGCAGGAAACTCACATCGACCTCCTGCTTTTGCTTTGATTTAAGACATCCAGTAAGGAATCACGCTGTGAAAAAAGTATTTATTGATGGCGAAACAGGCACAACAGGTCTTCAAGTAAAAGACCGTCTAGTTAACCACCCACACATTGAAATCATCAGTATCGACCAAGATAAAAAACGCGACGTAGAAGAAAAGCGTCGTCTGATGAAAGAAGCCGATGTAACAGTACTTTGCCTACCAGATGATGCCGCAAAAGACAGCGTTATTTTGGCAAAAGAAGAAGGCTGTCGTATTTTGGACGCGAGTTCTGTCCATCGTGTCGCCGAAGGCTGGGTATATGGCTTGCCTGAACTTGATGTCACTCAACGCGACAAAATCAAAGATGCGCAGTTTGTCTCTAACCCCGGTTGTTACCCAACTGGCGTGATCTTGCTATTGAAACCATTGATTGAAGCTGGATTATTGTCCGCGTCTTATGATTACTCAATCAATGCCGTATCTGGTTACAGTGGTGGCGGCAACGCGCTAATTGACCGTTATGAAAGCACCAACAATGCGCCGATATTCGGTGCTTACGGTTTGTCTTTCAACCACAAACATCTAGCTGAAATGAAAAAATGGTCAGGTTTGGATAACGCACCCATTTTCGTTCCTAGTGTTGGTAACTTCCGCCAGGGCATGTTGACCTTCTTGCCAATTCAGCTAAAAAGCGATGTCACCATGGAGCAGTTACAAGCTAAATTGGCCGAAGTGTATGCCAACGACACGTTTGTAACGGTAAATGGCTTTAATGTGGTTGCCGATAACTCAGCACCATTCTTGACGCCACATGGTCTTGAAGATACCAACCAAATCGAACTCTCGGTTCTAAGTGAACCAGGCAACAAGTCTGGCATTCTTGTCGCAAAACTGGATAACCTCGGTAAAGGCGCGTCTGGCGCTGCCGTACAAAACCTAAACATCATGTTAGGTTTTGACGAAGCAACCGCAGTTAACCTTCGCTAGTCATCTTATCCCGCCTTCTTTTTCAAAGAAGGCGGGATTTATGCCTTAGAGCCTCAAATGAATAATAAAAATAAGTCTCCACATGTCACCAAAACAACACCGACACCTTCACTGAATATCCCAAGCAAACCTAGCTGGCCGCTTTATCTAATTTTAGCGATGACATTTGCCATAGGTGCTGTTTCCTATCAATTTCTAACGCTTCCGCAATCGCTAACTGCTGGATTGCTGTTCATTTGTATCGCCTTCTGGGCGACGTCTCTGGTGCCAGCTTATTGGCCTGCATTGGGCTTATTTGCTTTTGCGACGGCAACACAGCTTGCTCCGACACAAGTCATATTCGCAGGATTTCAGTCGTCGACATTTTGGTTACTGTTCAGTGGTATGGTGTTTGGCGCAGCGATCAATCATACGGGGATCAATTCTCGCGCTACACGCTTGCTGATGCTAATTCTCGGCAATAGCTACCAAGGCACTATTATCAAAATTGCGTTGTTTGCGATGGGATTGGCCTTTTTGATTCCTTCTGGCGTAAGTCGTATCGTACTCATCATCCCGATCATTGCTTCCCTTGCAGATCATTTTGGTTATGATCAAGACTCTAATGGCCGAAAAGGCATGTTATTGGCCGCGGCATTTGGAACCTTTTTACCTGCCTTTTCTATCTTGCCTGCGAACGCGCCTAACATGCTGCTTTCAGGTATGGCCGAAGCGCTTTATAACGCACCCTTTTCTTATGGTGAGTATCTACTTTTGCACTTCCCTATCTTAGGACTTGGAAAGTTAATCATGACTGTTGGCGTTATTCTGTGGCTTTTTCCAGATAAAGCACCAAACCAAGCGATACAAGCGACAATCGAAAAGTCAGCCATGACAAAAATAGAAACACGGTTGTTAATTGTCCTTTGTGTTTGTTTTGCTTTCTGGTTCACAGACTCGCTGCATCATATTTCAGCAGGTTGGGTTGGGCTAATTGCTGCATTAGTTTGCCTATGGCCAAGCCTTGGATTGATGGCAAAAAATAGCATCGATAAAGACATTCAGTATGGCACACTGCTATTTGCGGCAGGCATTATAGGATTAAGCGCGATCATTGCTTACTCAGGCCTTGGTAATATCTTGGTTAATTATTTAACCGAAGTCATTCCTTTCTCAGAAGATTCAGCTTTACTGAATTTGAGCTTGCTGACATTTATTTCCACTTGCGTGGCTGTGGTGACTAATTTGGCAGGTGTTCCCGCTATTATGACCCCAATGGCTGAGCATTTAGCCAGCATCACCGGCCTTTCTAGCCATGCAGTGCTAATGACGCAAGTATTGGCTTTTTCCAACGTGTTACTGCCTTATCAGGCGCCGCCACTGATTACCGCGATTGCGCTTGGCAATTTATCCATCAGCGCCGTCACTAAGGTTTGCTTAGCGACCTTTGTTTTAACAAGCTTGATACTGCTACCACTGAACTTCGTCTGGTGGCATATTCTCGGTATGTTTTAGGTAAGTTCTTAGCTAAATAGACAAAAGCCGCCTATCCATTCAGATAAGCGGCTTGTTAATGACAAAGCTATTTAATATTTAAAATAGAAACCTACTTCGTTGGCTGCCAAACGTTAAGCTTAGACTTACGCATTTGGTCTTTTTCTGCTGCAGAAGCGCCCCAATTACCATCATAAACTTTACCTTCCCAATCACCGTAAGCCGGATTAGGTAACATGATAAATGTTGTACCAAACAGCGCTTTATTTTTCTCAACCGCTGCATCACTTTCCGCTAAACCCTTGGTTCTGAAATCGGTGGAGAAATCGTTTAGGTTATCACCCATCAACAACGCAACGTCGTAGCTCTCTGCCACTTGTTGTCGGCGAGGCTCTTTGTTACTAGTAGACGTATTCAACATCAAATGCGCATCATCCACATTAGGAAACCCTAAAGCTTTTAAATTTTTACGTGTGCCTTCTAAACCTGATGCTTTACGGTTAGTTATATAAAATACTTCACCACCTTTGCTCGCCACATAGTTCAGAAACTCAGTCGCGCCCGGCATGGCTTTCGCCTGTGCAGCATCCATCCATTCGCCCCATGTTTTGCTTGAATAGCCAAAATCCTTACCGATCAACCAAGCTTGATAACCGCTGTTGTCGATAACTGTTTCGTCAGCATCGACAATCACCGCGATTTTCTTGCTGCCTTTATGTTGGCTAGCATATTGATCAAATTGCATTTTTGCCAAATTAAACGCTTGATAAGACAAAGCCTTATATTCAGCAGAGGCTTGCATCCACAAGGTCGACATAACCAACTGTTCGTTTAAGTCTTTGGCCGAATAATCAGATTCTTGAGCAAAAGCGGTGAACGAAAAACCGCCCGTTAGCAGTGCAGTTGACAGAACCAGTGTACGAAAAGTGATTGAAGACATTAAAAACCTCTTATTTATAGACACATATGTAACTCAATAAACGCTTCTTGCAAAAAATACACCTTCTTTGTCTATTCGTCTTCCTCTTTTATTCAAACAATAAAGAACGTCAATCTTGTTAGAAAAACCATCTCGCAGCCATTTGAGAACAGCTTTTTCAACGAAAATATCGTATTATCCCCGCTATTAGCCATTGACCCAGCATTCTAACTATTGATTCCTATGATACGACTTTCCAATATCCAACTTCCTCTTGATCACGACGCTAGCGCAGTAGAAAGCGCAATTTTATCCATGCTTGAAATTCCAGCCGAGAAACTCGTTAGCTTTAACGTTTTTCGTCGCGGATACGATGCGCGCAAGAAAACTAATATCATGTTGATTTACACTTTGGATGTTGAAACGACGTGTAACGATGTTTTGCTTAGCCAATTTGCGGATCACCAGCAAATCAAAGTCACGCCAGACTTAGATTATCATCCGGTCGCACAAGCACCGGTAACTTTGACTGAACGACCTATCGTTATTGGTTTTGGTCCATGTGGCTTATTAGCAGCCTTGGTTTTAGCGCAAATGGGTTACAAGCCAATCGTGTTGGAGCGTGGTAAAGAAGTACGTGAACGTACCAAAGACACATTCGGTTTCTGGCGTAAGAAGATTCTGAACACAGAATCTAACGTACAGTTTGGAGAAGGCGGCGCAGGAACCTTCTCTGACGGCAAACTCTATAGCCAAGTTAAAGATCCAAAACAATACAGCCGTAAAGTGCTCAACGAATTTGTTGCTGCGGGCGCACCGGACGAAATTCTTTACGTCAGCAAACCTCACATTGGTACCTTTAAGTTGGTTGCCATGGTCGAAAAAATGCGTGCACAGATTATTGAGCTAGGCGGTGAGATTCGTTTTAGCTGCCGCGTCGATGATTTACATATCGAAGACGGCCAAGTCACTGGCGTTACCCTTGCTGATGGCGAACAATTACACTCCAAGCACATTGCTATCGCCATTGGTCACAGCGCTCGTGACACCTTCGAAATGCTGCACAACAAAGGCGTATACATCGAAGCCAAACCCTTCTCGGTGGGCTTTCGTATAGAGCACGAGCAATCCTCTATTGATAAAGCACGCTTTGGCCCAAATGCGGGTAACGAGATTCTGGGTGCGGCGGATTACAAACTGGTTCACCACTGTAAAAATGGTCGTTCCGTTTACAGCTTCTGCATGTGCCCTGGCGGTACAGTAGTTGCCGCTACGTCGGAAGAAAATCGTGTGGTCACCAACGGCATGAGTCAATACTCTCGTAATGAGCGCAACGCCAACAGCGCCATTGTTGTGGGTATTGATCCATCCGATTACCCGGGTGGCCCGCTTGCAGGAATCGAATTCCAACGCAAGCTAGAAAGCCTTGCTTATGAATTGGGTGGCAGCAACTACGATGCGCCAGCACAAACCGTCGGTGCCTTTTTGCGTAACGAAACACCAGAAAAACTCGGTACAGTTGAGCCTTCTTTCAAACCGGGTATTAAACTTACTAACCTAGCCGATGCCTTACCCGATTTTTGTATTGAAGCGATTCGCGAAGCTATTCCAGCGTTTAATAAGAAAATCCGTGGTTTTGCTTTCGATGATGCTTTATTGACTGGCGTAGAAACACGTACCTCAGCACCAATCAATATCAAACGTGATAACGACAGTCTAGAAAGCATCAACACCAAAGGCTTATATCCTGCAGGAGAAGGCGCGGGGTATGCTGGCGGTATCATGTCAGCGGCAATAGATGGTATAAAAATCGCCGAGGCCATGGCATTGAGTATTAACGCTAAAGCAGTCAAATAACCATTAGACATCGCTTATAGAAACTAACTAGAAAGGGCTCTCTAATGAATAGACAGCCCTTTCTTCTTTTTGCTAACAAGCTATTTATCAGACCCTTCTGTCACATCAATACCTCGCTCAGCAAATACTTCTTTGGCGGCAAAAAGGCCATTTAACGCTGCTGGAAAGCCAGCATAAAGTGCCATTTGCATCAACACTTCGATGATTTCTTTGGGGGAACAGCCAACATTAAGCGCAGCATGAAGATGGACTTTAAGTTGTGGTGCAGCATTACCTAATGCAGTTAACGCCGCCACGGTAGCGATTTCTCGTGATTTTAAATCCAAGCCAGAGCGGCTATAGATATCACCAAAACCAAACTCGATCATCAAGGTAGCGAAATCTGGCGCGATAGGTTGTAGTGCATCGACGACTTTCTGGCCTTGTTCACCGTCTATTTCAGCGAGTTTTTTCAAACCTAATTGATAACGATCTTCACTCATTTTTCTCTCCTAAACACTTCATAAAAGGACACCTGTTGCATTGCTTGTTACTATGTCATTTTTTATAATCGAAATATTTAGAGAAAATAGAGAAGTCATTTTTCAATATTGAAAAACAACTTTAGCGGAATATCTTATGAAAGAGATAATTTGGGATGATACAAAAGCTTTCTTGGCGCTTGCCCGTTTCGGCACGCTTACCGTAGCAGCAAAATCCCTAGACATGGGAATTGCTACACTATCACGAAAAATAGAACGTCTTGAGCACAGTCTTCAAACACCGCTCTTTTTGCGTTTTCAAACAGGTTACCAACTGACGGATGAAGGCAAGAATCTATTAAATAAAGCAGAGGCAATGGAAGCCGCCGCTTTTGCGTTTACCAAGAGTGCGAAAAAGGAATCTCAACTGATCGGAAGGGTCAAAGTCGCTACGGCTGAAAACCTCGCCACTCACCTCATTTTGCCAGCACTAGGCCGTTTTCAGCAAACTTACCCTAACTTACACATCGATATTGTCACTGACATTCATACAGCCAATTTACATCGTCGAGATGCTGACCTTGCCTTACGTATGGTGCGTCCAACTAATGGCAATGTCAGCTTCCAACATGTTGGTACGCTAGGCTACGGACTCTACTGCAGCACTCATTACCAAAAGGAACGCGATGACGCTAATGACAATTTTATTCAATGGGGAGAGCATTACGAGCATTTGCCCGCAGCACAATGGATAGCCAATCAATTAGCAGGAAAAGAGCCCATTATCACCACCACATCGGTAGCAACACAAGTAAGTGCTTGCCTTGCGGGAATCGGCGTGGCGGTGTTGCCACACCTAGTAGCACGGCACACTGAACTTGTTTGCCTTATCGACACACCAGAGGTCAATCAAGAAATTTACCTCGTTATCCAGACTGATTTAACCCAATCGAAACGCACTCGCGCTGTGGCGGATTTTCTTTCAGAGCTGGTAAAGACACATCAAGATCGCCTTAATTAGGGTACGGCCACACCTTACACATTCTCACCATAAACTTAAACTGGTCACTCGTAGTCACACAGCGGATGTGTTCTAGCTCGTCTAACAAAAATCTCTGTTGAAAAAACCAATCATCATTTTTCGATAGATAATCTAGGGCTTTCTTTAGCACTCAAACTCAATGGAGCTAGCGGTGTTGGGAACCTTTAAGAACAATAAACGCAATCAGTATTTTAAAAGCTCATTGTGCTTCTTTAAAAAACAATCCAAGACTTGTGTTTTGAGTTCGATTACGCTGACTTAATACAAAAACAGTCAGCAACAAAGCAAGAAACTCAGTGCTCGCGGCTGCATACCAAATTCCCCACTCGGAAAAGAAGTACGGTAGAATAAAAATCAACGGCAGAGAGAACGCATAGGTTTTCATGATGCCTAAAATGCCCGCTCTTTTTGCATCACCAATGGCTTGGAAAAACATGCTAATCATCATTTGCGGGCCAACCAGAAAAAGCGCCAAAGTAGAAAACGGTAAAATTCGCACTACCTCACTAATCACAGCTTGATCACTAACAAACAGCATTCCTAAATCACGTTTAAAAACAAACGCTATCGTCTGTAATAGCAGGCAATAAACAAAGGCAATAGTCAGAGCAATTTTAATACTGACATTTACTCGGCTCAACTCATTCGCTCCAAAGTTGTTACCAACAATCGCTTGAAACGCCATGCTAAGCCCAAGTAAAGGCAAAAAAATAAACGTCATTAAACGCGTAATAATGCCATAAGCTCCCACTGTCGTTGCATAATTAGCAGCATCCCACGTTTGCAAATTGTATAAAATAGCGCCAGACGTTAATGCCAAGCCGATATAATTTAAACTCGAAGGTGCTCCTAAAGACAAAAACGTCAGCCAATGCTGTCGAGATTTTGAGAACGACACAACCTGAAGGTTAAGCTCGTTTTTCTGATATTTCCGATAGCAAAAAACAATAATTAAAGAGACCGTTTGTGCCAAAACAGTGCCATAAGCAGAACCCTCTACCCCCCAATTCAAACCGACGATCAACAAATAGTTAAATACGCCATTCAGTAGCACTGACAAAAGAGAGACCGACGCCATGAAAGAAACACGCCCTTCGCAGCGTAAACTGTCACCATTAATAGCTAAAACAAAGACCAAGGGAGAGAAAAAGACCAAAATAGATATATAACGATAACTCATATCGGCAATCAGATTTGAGCCATTACTCACTGCATCTGTTAACGCGTGTCCACCTAGTAAAAACAAACCGATCAGCACAGCACTGACCACTAAAGACAAACTAATCGCTTGCGAGAACACTTCCACGGCACTAGATCCATTTCCCGCGCCTAATTGCCGCGCCATCAAACTGGCAAAACCATTCGATACTAACGTTGACAAAGCAACAATCAGAATAAAAGCAGGAAACATAGAAGTAACGGCAGTTAGGGCATCGGCGCCAACAAACACACCAAGGAAGTACGCGTCCACCAGCGCAAACGAACCATTCACCATCATGATCAAAATAATCGGTGCCGCTGTTTTTAGAAACACAAAGGGTAAAGGCGCATTAAGAAAATTATTATTTTTATGTAATTCTGTCGTCATTCGAAATACGTCCGGTTAGATCATCACCATAGGTAAAGGTATTTAGAGCATAAGCTCTTATCATTGGGTCCCAGGATATTATTCTAAGCAAAGATCAAACGGGAGCTTTTATCATAAGAAGTATTAAAAACAGCAATATCAGCCATGTTTCATCATTAGATGCTTAGACCTGAATAAGTTAAACACACATTCATTTATTTAACGTAGATATAAAGATGTCCTATAGCTGATCATACTTATAGCTGCTACTGTAATGAGTAAACCATCAATTCGGGAGTTGTTTTATGTGGTTAGAAGCATCCAGTACTCTTGAGTTCAACATTGAGACACCGTCACCTTTTGTGCTTATGTTACGACCTCGTAGCGGTATGCAACAATGGATTGCTCGAGAAGAATATGTGTTGTCGCCTAGTGTGCCAGCAGTTGAGTTTACCGATTCCTTTGGAAACTTATGCCAAAGATTAGTCGCTCCTGTCGGACATTTTTCGATTCGTATCTCTGTGGTAATAGAAACCGCCAACGCTTCAGATACTGCACCCGGCGCGCCTTTTGTTGACATCCAGCAACTACCCGACGAAACCTTACCTTTTTTGCACCCTAGTCGTTATTGCGACTCCGATCATTTTACCGAAATGGCGTCATCCATTGTTGCAGGCTTAACTCCAGGCTATGACCAATGCAGTGCTATCGTCGATTATATTCGCAAAAATATTCAGTACACACCAGGTGAAGGCGAACAAAACATAAGTGCATCAGAGCTAAACGGATTAGGACGAGGTGTTTGTCGAGACATGGCACATTTGGGCATTGCTTGCTGTAGAGCGCTTGCCATTCCTGCACGCATGGTGGTCGGTTATCTTGAAGGCTTAGAGCCGATGGATTTACATGCGTGGTTTGAAGCCTACGTTGGCAATCGTTGGTACACATTTGATCCAACGCAAGCGGATTTACAAGGTGGTCGCGTCGCTATCGCTTTTGGGCGAGACGCTGCTGATGTGGCAATCTACACCCAGTTCGGGCCACCGGTAGAGCTGCTCAATCTCGATGTTAAGGTCCAAGAAACGCAAGGACCAACGCGATAAAGCAGCACTTTTTATGAAGCGACACAATTAATGAAGCAACACAATTAATAAAGCTATTAGACTATCTCAAATTGAATAATAGCATTACCCTGATTCATAACTCGGTTCACACCTAAAGACTCAGCGGCTGACACTAATCCATTTAAGGTTCCGGTAATAAAAAAGTAGTCTTTATTGCCGTAGCCTCGTTGAATACATTGAAGTATACCTTTCTTCACCACGTCTTTCTTTGCCTCTACAAGCTGATCCAATCCTGCAGAGTAGGTATAACCTTGATTACCACCTTCAAAAAGTATCTCACCAGCTACTGGCTTTTGAGAGACAAAAACACCGTAGTTGAAATAGAAATCACACGCTGAATGGTTCGTAGGGTGAATAGCCGGACGAATCAGTTCGACAGCTGCAAAAGATGTCAATTCACCAACCAATTCATTAATTGCATCTGTCGTACTTGGTACAGTCAATTGAAAGCACACTTCTAACTCAGTACCGCGAAATGCTTGATGTGGAATGGTGTCGCCAAGATTGGCGAATACTTGGAAGTCAAAAATAGGAGAAAGAATAATCACGCCATCTTTATCGACAATTTTCCAACCGGCGATCGTGGCACCTTTCTCGACAATTTTAGTAATCAGAGCATCCTGCGCGGCGCACACTGCGTCAAAACTATCAGTTAACGATAATGACGCCTCAAGCTGAAATCCTTTTACTATCCGAGAATATTCTTCGAAAACCATTTTGTGACAACCCTTGTAAAAATTAATAGCGGCAAAAATAGCCAAACACCACAAACATTTAATCGTAGGAAAGACGCCGCTATAGTATGAGAAAAAAACGAGATGAGATATGATCTTTGCGCGCTTAACATCATATAAAAGCAAGAATCAGCCACAAAAAGCAATAAAATATGAATGGAATCCTGAATGCGAATTGACCCAACTTCCCTGCGATTGTTCGTCTGCGTCATAGAGCAAGGCTCAATTGCCCGCGCTGCCGAATTGAATTTCATTGCGGCTTCTGCTGTATCAAAACGCATCAAGGAATTAGAGCAATTGCTTCATACCCCATTAATGATGCGCACCAATCGCGGTGTAGTTGCCACTCCTGCTGGTCAAGCTTTGTTACAGATGTCCCGCGGCGTGCTGCATCAGTTAGATGATATTTATAACCAAATGAATGAGTTCTCCCACGGTGTTCGAGGGCAAGTTCGAATGGTAGCCAACATTTCTGCTATCAGCCAATTTCTCCCTAAACAACTGCGCTCTTTTCTGAACCAAAACCCTTTGGTGCAAATTCATTTGGAAGAGAAAATCAGTAGCGAAATCATTCGTGCCGTAGCAGAGAATGCAGCAGATATTGGTATTGTCACCATCGCTTCAAGAGAATACCCAGACCTTTCTATCTATCCTTATAAAACAGACCGTCTTGTGGTCATCACTCCGGTTGGGCACCCTCTTGGACAGTACAAAGAGGTCAAGTTTGTAGACACTTTAGGGCATGACTATGTCGGTTTACATACAGGAAGTGCTATCAATAACCAAATGATTAATGCGTCTACCAATGCCAATTTACCACTAAATATGCGCATTCAAGTCACCAGCTATGAAGCGCTTTGCAGCATGGTGGAATCAGGACTTGGTATAGGTCTTATGCCTATCGACATTGCTCGCCCCTACATAAAAGCTTCACGAATAGAGGCCTTACCATTATTGGACAGCTGGGCACATCGAGAACTTAAGATCTGTGTTCGCAGTTCTGATCAACTGCTCGACGCCGCTCACCATTTATTAACCCATTTACGTACAACTTAATGACTATCAATCTTGCCATATCCTAAAGAGATGGCAGCCTAACATTTAGGCGCTTTGCTCTTGCTCTAGATTAAAAGATGATAATTACAACAATTACAAAAAATAATTAAGGGAAACGAGAATGAGCCAACGCGACTCGTCATCTAACACAAATTCTAAAAATGAAACCGAATTACCTTTAAAGGGCGTACGCGTTTTAGAACTGGGATCTCTCATCGCCGGTCCCTATGCTGGCAGCATTTTTGCTCAATTCGGCGCAGAAGTAATTAAGGTTGAACCTCCCGGAAGCGGTGATCCATTGCGCAAATGGCGCAAAATGTACAAAGACACTTCTCTTTGGTGGTACTCACAAAGCCGCAATAAAAAATCTATTACACTCGATCTTAAATCGGCGGATGCCCAAGCCATCATCCATGACTTGGTAAAAGACGTCGACATAGTCATCGAAAACTTCCGTCCTGGCACCTTAGAAAAATGGAATCTTGGTTGGGAGCAATTATCTGCTATTAAACCAGAACTCATCATGTTACGTGTTTCGGGTTATGGTCAGGATGGGCCTTATTCTTCGCGTCCTGGTTTTGCTGCGATTGCAGAATCCATTGGTGGCTTACGTCACCTTGTTGGTTATCCAGATAGACCTCCGGTTCGAGTGGGTGTCAGCATTGGCGACACACTTGCATCACTTTACGGCGTAATCGGTGCCATGATGGCGATGCATCACTTAAAAGTAAATAAAGGCACTGGGCAGTTTATCGATGTAGCCTTATACGAATCTGTATTCGGTGTGATGGAAAGTTTGATCCCTGAATACGGTATGTTCGGTTTTATACGAGAACGTACTGGCGCCAGTATGCCGGGCATTGCACCATCTGGTTCTTATATGAGCAAAGACGAACGCTACATTGTTATTGCCGCTAACAGCGACAGTATTTTCAAGCGTTTAATGAATGCAATGGAACGACCAGATTTAGCAAACGATCCAGAGTTAGCGCAAAATGACGGTCGAGCTAAACGCTCCGACGAACTAGATGAAGCAATTCAAGCTTGGACATCTCAGCATTCTCTTAAAGATGCGCTTGCTATTTTAGAAGAAGCCGCCGTGCCGTCTAGCGGCATAAACAATGCGGAAGATATTTTTAACGACCCACACTTTCATGCCCGAGAAATGATTGTTGAACATCCGCTTTCTGGTGACGATAAAATATCACTTCCTGGCATAGTGCCAAAATTAAGCCTAACACCTGGCAAAACTCAGTGGCTAGGGCCAAAACTGGGCGAGCACACAGACGAAATTTTAGGCTCAGTTGGAATCGACAAAGACAAGCTTGCCGTGCTACGTGCCAAGGGTGTGATTTAGGAGCCTATTATGTTCATGCAGAATCTACCAACCAAGGTACGAATTAACGAAGTGGCGACTCGCGATGGTTTTCAGAGCGAAGCGCTTTTTATACCAACAGATAAGAAAATCGAGATCATCGACCGCCTATCTTTACTTGGTTTAAATAAAATCGAAGTCACCTCTTTTGTATCGCCAAAGGCAATTCCTAATCTGCGTGATGCTGAAGAAGTCATGAATAGCATTACGCGTAATCCCAAAGTCACTTATGTGACACTGGTTCCCAATGAAAAAGGCGCAGAGCGTGCACTGGCGACCAAGGCGGATGAAGTAAACCTGGTTATGTCGGTGAGTGAATCGCATAACCTTTCGAACATGCGTATGTCATGTGAGCAGTCATTGGCGCAGTTCATACGTATTTGCGAGTTAATGAAAGGCAGTAGCACTCGAATTAATGCTTCATTAGCCACTTCATTTGGCTGCCCTTTTGAAGGCATTATCGCTCCTGAGCGTGTAATCAAAGTCATTCATCAATATATTGATATTGGCATTCAGAGTATTTCGATTGCTGACACAACAGGTATGGCATCACCAAGACAAGTCTATGAGTTATGTTCGCAAGTTCGCGATATTTTTCCAGCGCTCGATGTGACGTTGCATTTACACAACACGCGCGGTATGGGATTAGCGAACGCGCTTGCTGGTTTGTCTGCTGGTATCACTCAACTAGATGCGTCATTAGGTGGCATCGGCGGTTGCCCTTACGCACCAGGAGCCACAGGTAACATCTGTACAGAAGACCTAGTTCACATGCTAGAATCCATCGGTTTAGATACGGGTGTAGATTTGACTACTTTATTAGTCATGGCTCGCGAGCTACCAGAATTACTAGAACACGATATATCAGGACAAGTTGCCAAGGCAGGCTTACGAACTGAAACAAGACCTTTATCACAAAGTGTCATTGATCTTAAAGCTCGTATTGAAAAGCACTAAAATAAAAAACTAGCAGTAATAAAACTATAAAAATAATGATTAATAAGAAAACAGGACTTTACCATGAATTATAAAACCCTTCTAAAAACTGGCTTATTAACGTCTACTTTGATGGCTTCTTTGCCAACATTAGCAGAAACAACGTTAGGGATTTCGCTGCAATTACCTCTTAAACATCATCTTGGTCAAAACCTTGTCGACTTCAAAAAAGAAGTAGAAGAAAAAAGCCATGGTGATATTAAGATCAAAATTTATCCTTCTGCACAACTGTTTAAAGACAGCGAAGTGCACCAAGCAGTGAGTTCTGGCGCCATTGAGATGGGTGTGATGAGTCTTTCTCAGCTTGCAGGAACTATTCCAGCAGTAGATGTTTTTTATGTGCCTTTCATGTTTCCTTCTCAAGACAAGGTAGAAGCTGCAACTCGCCCTGATAGCCAAGTTCGCAAATTACTGGATGAAGCCATTCTAAAAACCGGTACGCGTCCATTATGGTGGCAAGCTTATGGTGGCGTAGCGTTACTTTCTAAGAAAAAACCAATTGAACTACCAGAAGATATGAAAGGCATGAAAGTTCGTGTTTTTGGTAAAACATTAGGTGAATTTGTTAACGCAGTAGGCGGCGCACCAACATCACTATCTGGCTCTGAACAATTCCTAGCCTACCAACGAGGTACAGTAGATGCAGGCATGACAGGCGTATCTGCGGTTGGCCCACGTAAGCTTTACCAAGTAATGGATTACCTTACTCTAACGAATCATGCTGACATTGAGTTCTTAACTGTTATCAATGAAAAAGTATGGGAATCTTTATCTGCTGATAATCAAAAAATTCTGTCTGATGCAGCTCGTAAAGTTGAAGTTGAGCTAAGAGATAAAATCAAAAAAATCGAGAGCGATGCTATCGTAGATGCTGAAAAACACATGAAGGTGATTCATCTTACTGATGACGACATCATCGCTTGGCGTAAAGCGACCACCTCTGTTAAAGAATCTTTCTTAGATAATTCTGGTCCACTCGGTTTTAAAGTCATTCAAGCTGCCGAAAACCTTTAAGCTTATAAAAATATATCGCGGATGAGCCCTTCATCCGCGATATTTCGTTGTTTTTTGGAGTATTGGCTTATGTCCAACCATGAAGAAAAAAAGCAGGACTTGTCAGCTTGGCGAGCAGAACACCCCGCTCTTTGGGTTCGTATAAACTACCGAGTAATTCGATTATGCGGCCAGCTATCTGCAGCACTGTTTGTTTTCATCGCTGCAATTATCACTTATGAAGTCGTTGCCCGTTATATATTTACTGCACCTACTATCTGGTCAGAAGACATATCATTGCTTTGTCAGATTTGGGCAACCTGTTTAGGCGCCAGTTGGGTATTGCAAAACAAAGCACTGATTCGCATCGATTTTCTAACCAATATGCTGGGTGAAAAAGCGAAAAAACTGTCTGACTTCGTCGCGCTATTATCGATCATCTTCTTCGCGGGATTTATTACCTTTTATGGTTATCAACTATTAAAAGAATCCATTGAAATGGGCTCTGCATCAGCAAGTATGCTGGGGCTACCACTTTGGACAACAAAATCAGCCATCCCTATTGGATTTGGGTTACTAACATTACAAGCCGTCATGGAAATATTTTTGATGTTCGCGGGTGATTATCAAGAACACGAAGAGGTTTCACTATAATGACGATTATCCTGTTACTGGTTATCATGGTCTTAGCGTTGTTAATCGGCGTACCTGTTGCTTTTGCCTTAGGTGGGTTAGGTTTAGGGATGCTGTTATTAGCTGGCTTCTCACCAATGATGGCGCCGCTAGCGCTTTACTCTTCCTTCGACAGCTTTATTTTATTATCTGTTCCACTGTTTCTATTGATGTCGAATATCTTGCTGCAAGGTGGCATAGGCAAAGACTTATTTAGAGCCGTACAATCTTGGGTCGGTCATTGGCCTGGCGGTCTTGGCATTGCCACAATCGCTTCTTGTACTATATTTTCGGCTATTTCTGGATCATCTGTCGCTACAGCGGCAACCATAGGAAACGTAGCTATCAAAGAAATGACTGACCGAGGCTATAACAAACCATTCGTATACGGTTTAATCGCCGCGGGCGGTACCTTAGGTATCCTGATTCCGCCTTCTATTCCAATGATCGTATATGGCGTTATTACCGAAGAATCCATTGTCGATTTATTTTTAGCGGGTATCGTGCCCGGTTTATTAATGGCAGGTAGCTTCATTGTTTACTGTTTTTTTTACGCACGCTTCAGCAAAGATTACACGCCAAGTGAAAAGGCTACTAGCGCTGAACGCAAAAGTGCCAGCTTACGAGCAATACCAACGCTGTTACTAGCTAGCATCATCATTGGCGGTATTTATACTGGTGTATTCACGCCAACTGAATCTGCAGGTGTCGGTGTTGCGGTTTCTCTGATTATTGTCATCATGATGGGAACCTTTAGCCTTGAGAAATTCAAAGCCGCAGCTATGAGCACAATGAAAAATACGGTGACGATTTTTCTTATCATTGCTGGCGCGAAAGTCTTTGGTAAAGCCATTACTCTGTACCAAATTCCTCAAGATATTTCGATGTTAGTAAGTGAGAATATATCTGAAGTAGGTTTGTTCATAGCGGCAGTGTGTTTTGTCTTGCTAATTATGGGCTTCTTTCTTGAGTCTGTATCTATGCTATTGATCATGATGCCAGTACTTTACCCATCGCTTGGCATGTTAGGTATCGACCCAATTTGGTTCGCTATCATCTTTGTGATCATGATTGAGTGCGCATTGATTACACCGCCCGTTGGGTTAAATCTCTTCGTCATTCAATCGGTGTCTGGAGGGAAATCCTCGGAAGTCATTCAGGGCGTTTGGCCTTTTATACTTATCATGCTTGGCTGTTTGCTAGCTGTATATTTTTTCCCAGCTATCGCTCTTTATATTCCCTTTCAGTTATAAGTTAACTTAAATCACTATCCAGCTTTCACAGTATCGCTGGATAGTGAATTTTATATAAGAACTTAATGTTTCTGAGCATTAATCCTTTTAAAAAACAAAACACTTCAAACACTCCAACTTTTCTTTAAGTTTCTTCACAAACATCCGTCTTCATTTTGTTTCATAAGAATTAGTCTGTATCATACGCGCACCTTAACCCATCCTATGAAAAGGAACTTCCAGTGAAGAAAATACTTTCCGTGCTCGTTTTCACGCTTGTTGCTGCTTGCTTAGTAGCACCTAAATTTATCGCTCCTAAGCATCAAGAAAAAGTCGCGGAACTGATCTCAAATATTAATAAAGCTCCAGGCTATACAGCGAATATTGTGTCTACAGATTTAGCGTGGTTCGGCTCTGAAAATAAAGTGCTTGTAACTTTTGATACCACACAAATCGATCCAACAATTCAAGAAGGAGTTCTTGAAGCCGAACTCATTATTGATACGCATTACGGCCCTATACTGTTTGCAAGCCAAGGCTTATTTGGTTTGTACGATACTAAAATTAGTTATACAGGTGACAAACAACGTAACTTCATAGACTGGAATGAAGACCTGCCTTTATATGAGCTTTCTGTGCTTGGCGGCTTTACAGGTAACTTCAAAGTAGCCGATAGTATTCCTGCCTTTAGTAACCCAGCTAATACATTTCAATTTAGTGGTTACGCAGGCCAAGGTGAAATGACAGATCAAGGATTCATCTACCAAGGCACCTTAGATCAAATTGATATAGTTGACGGTTATACTCCAGTTAAAGCAGAAGGATTCACACTGTCTATTGAGTTGAACGCAAACTTAGCCACCATCATGCAAGGTGGATTTTATGACAGCACAACAGACTTCAACCTTGAAAAGCTTAATATAGGTGCTGATACTGAACTTTCAGGTCTAAATATTGAAATGGGTTCTAGCTTAGATAAGGAAACGCAACTAGGTAGTATTGAAATTGGTTATCTTATTAAAGATGCCATGTTTGGAGAGTTTAAAGCGAGTGATCTTTCTTTAGTCACTGAGCTGACCAAGCTGAGCAATAAATTCTTTATTGATTACAAAAACTTTTCTGACAACCTGCTAGCTCAAACCCATTCGTCAGATGCTGTTTACGAAGTAATATTGGCTTTTATGCAAGATAATATTGGTGAGTTACTTGCAGCGAAACCAGAATTCAACATCACTGATTTCAGTGGAACTTTCCCTGAAGGTAGCTTCAATGCAACGCTAACGAGCAAGCTTGCCGATATTGGCACACCAACTATTGAGGAGCTTTCTATTCCTGAGTTTTGGTTGTACAACGCGATTGTTACAGCCAACCTTGAAGCAGATGAACCCTTGGTACGCAGCCTAGCAGAGCAATTCATTGCCAGTAAAATGCGCGCACCATTGAATGCACCAGAAGTAAAACAACAGGCATTAATGATCATCGATAGTTTTGTACAACAAGGTTTGATTAAATTAGAAGATGATAAATATAAAAGCGAAATCACCATCGAAGATGGTCAAGGCAAAATCTATGATTCTGCATTTCCTTTGATGTAGGTTACTTATTTAAACTTATCCTAGCTCCAAACTAAAAAGGCGCGTCTTATATTCTGGTTTACAGAAATAAAACGCGCCTTTTTTATTTCACTAAAAAATTTAGTTGCTAGCGAAAGGCTCACCATTATATTGCGTAACTAGGCAATCTTTGCCCTTTTCTTTTAACATTTTACAAAAGTCTGAACTAAATGTTTTATTCACAAATGGCCCTACTTTAAGCTGATACATAGTACGACCATTGACTTCTTTTTGATTCACTAATGGCTCTAAACCGTTAAAAACTGTTGGATAGGACTTCTGCAGTACTCTCCAACCACGAACAGCTTCATCACGATTACCATAAGAAGCCACTTGCACACCGTATTCGTCTCCAGTCACTGTCGTTTGTTTTGTTGCCATCACCGGCGCAACGACAACAGGAGGAGCCGCTCTATCCATCTCGAAGTTTTCTTCTGGATCGATAGTCATTGGATCAGCATTACCTTGACTGTCTATAGGTGCCTGCATAACAGCAGGAGCAACATTTACAGCCGCCATAGTTGCACTAGTCGACATACCATTACCAGCCATGTTATTTGACATTGCTGCAGATTTGGTTGGCAGAGCCTTACCTTGCTTTAATGCTGCGACTTCAGCTTCTAGCTCGTCAATTCTATCCAATTTCGATTGTACGTTTTGCCATTGTTCATCATGAGTACGAACTTTATCTTGCAAATCGCCATAGGTCATAAAGGTGTTTTTATCGTCCAGAGATGAGCAAGCACCTAATGATAATCCTGCCATCACTACGATCAGTTTTTTGGACATTCCCATTATTCTATTCTCCATGTACATCATTAGAACTTCGCGCTTACTATCATGGACTTTTTTATCCGTACCTCTTACAGAGTCAATAGTAAGTGCTGTCCCCACAAAATTAAGGCATAACGAGCCGCTTTGCCAATCAAAACCAAAGGTAAAAAATACCAAATAGGTGTACGCAACATTCCCGATACTAAAGCAATCCCGTCGCCAACAACAGGCAGCCAAGTAAATAATAAGCTCCAAATACCATACTTATTAAAAAAACGTTCTGCTTTTTGTCGAGTGGGCGCCTTCATCGGAAACCATTTTTTGTGCTCGAAACGAATCAAATATAGCCCTAAGAACCAGTTTGTTACCCCCCCTAATGTATTCCCCAAACTTGCCCAAATCCATAGATAAAATACCGACAAGGTTGCGTCATTTGCATAATAAAGCAACAAACCTTCTGAGCCCAAGGGCAAAATAGTAGCTGACAAAAAAGAAACTAAAAAAATAAATAAATAACTTAACACTATCTCTCTATACCTACGTTCATCGAGTAATTAAATATCTAAATACAAAAACAATGACCCATCTCAATTTTACCCACTAGGCAATATATAGAAAAACAAC
Organism: Marinomonas sp. BSi20584; assembly: GCF_002792415.1. Lineage (NCBI taxonomy): Bacteria > Pseudomonadati > Pseudomonadota > Gammaproteobacteria > Oceanospirillales > Oceanospirillaceae > Marinomonas > Marinomonas sp. BSi20584. The sequence goes on along the minus strand of NZ_KZ454881.1, from coordinate 72,463 downwards.
TACTCTAGGAATCATGGCCATTTTTTATCTCAAAGCAGCCATTTCAATAGCTCCATTTATTGGCGTCAAATACGCAAAACCAACCTAACGGAGGCGACATGCTGGATCGCATTAATGACATAAAAATTCGTTACAAGTTATGGGCTATTATTGGACTAATGTCCATGGGAACCACGGCACTTATTCTCGTATCTCTTTCTTCATTGTTTAACAGCCATGTAGACGCCAGAAAAGATAGAACCCAAGACATATTAGATATCGTAAACACCACACTATCTCCTATCTATAAAAAACAAATATCTGGTGAATTAACAGCAGAACAAGCAAAGCAACAAGCTATTACACTGTTATCTGAATTCAGTTATGGCGATCAACAAAGCCTATGGATTATCAACAAAAACAGCCGTACTTTACTTAGCGCTCCAGCAAACTATAAAAGTAGCACTTCGCCTTCATCCCTAACTGACGAACTAAACAGGTCACAACCATCGACGTCTAAAAAGAATTATCAAACTATAGAATTTGAGTATCAAGGTAACGATGGCGCAGCTCATCGAATGATTGCCAGCGCATCTACGTTCACACCTTGGAACATTACCATTATTGCTACCGCGTCTATGGATGCCGTGTTCAGCTTTTTCTTAAAAGCTTTAATAGATTACGCCATTGTCGTTGGTCTATTAACTGTACTGGTCGGCGGAACCGCTTTGTACATTATTCACTTGGTTACTAGCCGTGTGACTTCTCTATGCAAGACAATGACGTCGGTACAACATTCGGGTGACCTTACTCAACGTGTTGAATTTACTGGCCAAGACGAAATGGGGGAAATGGCGCGTGCGTTCAACAGCATGATGAACGATTTCCAATCCATCGTGCGCAATGTCAGCCATTCCAGCGAAACCTTAGACAGTATCGTTGGTCAAACGAATAATTCGACAACCAAAACAGCGCAAGGCGTCGCCAGACAATTATCCAATACAGGTAAAGCGACAGAGCTGATGCAAAGCGTAATGACGTCAGTTGAGGATACCCTTGCCATTGCTGAACAAGCCAACAACACAACACAAGAACTTGGCCAGCATTCCAAACAAGGTCTTGGTGTTATGAATAAAGCTAACCAAGATATTCAGCAACTATCGGTTGAAGTAGGCGATGCAGCTAAACAAATTCAACAATTACGAGAAGACGTTACTCATATTAATGACAGGCTAGGCATCATTGCTGAAGTAGCAGACCAGACAAACCTACTAGCACTGAACGCAGCGATTGAAGCTGCTCGTGCTGGTGAACAGGGTCGCGGCTTTGCAGTTGTTGCTGACGAAGTGCGTCAACTTGCCCGGCGTTCACAACTCGCAGCAACTGAAATCGGAGGTTTGATTGATCAACTAACTCAGCAAACACTCAATACTGTAGAAGTCATGGAGTCTGCCAGAAACACGGCTAACCAAGGAGCAGAGCAAACATCTCAGGCTGGGCAAGCGTTTACTCAGATTGCCAATGGCGTGCTCTCTATTTCCAAACTGAACAGCAGCATTAGTAAAGCCGCAGATCGTCAATTTGAGTCATCACAAACAGTGAATCAAACCCTAGAAAATATTGCGAACATTTGTGAAGAAACCAACCACAACTCCACGGATATTCAAACATCGGTAAACAACCTACAAGATTGTGCCAGCCAATTGCGTCAATTGGTTCATCAGTTCAGTACTTAACTATTAACTGTTAGCGTTTTATACCTCTTTTTATATAAATATAAAAAGAGGTCATGCACTTAAAAAACCATGACCTCTTTCACCTTTCTAAGATCTTGTCCTTGCGTCATAAAACATTCAATAACGCACCTTAAACTGCACTTAAGCAATATTTTCTGCTCAAAAATTGTGCATAAATGCCTGACTTAATTGAAATCACGACATTTTTAAAAATTAAGTAAAAAAGAAGCTTCTTTAGTACTTTAACTTCTTGGTGAGTCACATTATGTTTGGGTATAGTGGTTTTAGACTTAATTAGTACTATAGTACGAACTAAGCTTTAGGCCTTTAAACAACAGAGTTTCATAAAGGATCGAACATGGCGTCTGATACGCAAGATAAGCTAGATTCTCTTTATCAACACATCCAAGCGGTTATCTTATCCCGCCAGCACCCAGTAACAGGGCTTTTTCCTGCTAGCACCAGCATTAACAATCACGGTAACTACACCGATGCTTGGGTACGAGACAATGTTTACAGTATTCAAGCCGTATGGGCCTTACATCTAGCCTATAAGCGCGCTTCCAACCCTCAAAAGCGTGCCAATGAACTTGAATTCGCCTGTATAAAAATGATGCGCGGCTTATTATTTGCCATGATGCGTCAATCCCATAAAGTAGAAGCCTTCAAGCACAGCCTAGACCCTAAAGACGCGCTACACGCTAAATACGATACTAAAACGGGTTTAGAAGCCGTCGCTGATGACGCTTGGGGACATTTACAAATTGATGCCACCAGCTTTTATTTATTGATGTTGGCACAAATGACCAAAGCTGGCAGCAAGCTGATCTTTTCTCGTGACGAATTCAACTTCATCCAAAACCTTATTTATTATATTTCGCGTACTTATCGCACCCCAGATTACGGCATTTGGGAGCGTGGCAATAAAGTAAATAATGGCAAAGCCGAAATAAACGCCAGCTCCGTTGGTATGGCAAAGGCCGCCATGGAAGCTATGGACGGATTGAATTTATTTGGTGAAGAGGGTCCCGAGTGGGCAGTAGTACATTCCTTTGCTGATGCCGTCGCTCGCGCGGGTTCTGTATTGCAATCGCTACTACCTAAGGAATCTCGCTCCAAAGAAGTGGATAGCGCTATTCTCAGTATCATTGGCTTTCCAGCCTTTGCGGTAAACGATGAAAAATTAACTCGCCGGACACGCAAAGAAATCATTAGCAAGTTGGGCGGCGAATACGGCTGTAAACGCTTTTTATTAGACGGTCACCAATCTGAGCTAGAAGATCAAAGCCGAATCTATTACGAATACGATGAGTTGATTAATTTCGAACATATTGAGTCCGAATGGCCGCTGTTTTTCACTTATCTTTATATCGATCGTTTATTTGCCCGAGATTGGGAAAGCGCTAACTTCTACCGTCATAAACTCGAATCGTTAATGGTCGAAAAAGACGGTCAGATGCTGCTGCCAGAACTTTATTATGTGCCGCAAGAAAATATTTTAGCGGAGAAAGAAAAGCCTGGATCTCAAAAACGTGTTCCCAATGACAACCTACCTTTGGTTTGGGCACAAAGTTTATTTTTAGTCGGTAAAATGCTCGATGAAGAGCTGATCACCACTGATGATCTCGATCCTCTTGGTTTACATCGAGTCCAGCACCGACCAAACAAAGTCACCACATCCATGGTTATCTTGGCACAAAATGACAAGGTCAAACAAAAGCTACTAAACGCTGGATGTCTTTGCCAAACACTTGAAGACATTGCGCCACTAAAAGCCATTAGTGCCGATCAATTGGTTGAAACCTACCGTCATCTTGGTGCTTCCGAGACACTGGGCCTTACTGGTCGCCCTAATCGTGCGTTGAATAGCTTGGCAACCTCTCAGGCATTTAGTATCAATGACGAAAGTTATTTGTGTTTGTCTTGGATTCAAAATGAAGACAAAGACTATCGAAAAATTGATCCTAGCCTATTCCAAGCACACATTCGTAACGAATTAAAAACCATCGCCAATCATTGGTATTATCAAGCCAATGCTGTTTTCAGCATTCTCATAGATGAAGCAATGAGTGAGATGAAAGGCAGCGATGAACTGTTTGAATTTATTCGCTTACTGCAAAAACGTGAGCACGAAGAATTCCGTGTAATTCCTCAATCTGCTAAGAATGCCTTTAAATCAGGAAATCGTCGCGCCATTATAATTAGCTCACTTGACCATAAACAGTTAGAAACCAAACTACCGGTTCACAATACCCTTTGGCCTTTAGCTGACAAGCCAAAAGCCTACGATACTGCTAGCCTTAAAGCAGCCGAAACCGATGCTCTGCTTGCTCGCCTAGTAGATCAACCTAGCTTAGACGAAGCGGTAGATTGCTTAATGGAGCTTGGTGGTCGTCGCGCATTAATGAGTACCATACCAGGCTCAACACCTGCAATTACAGCTTATAAAGTATTGAATAGTGTCTACCTTCAAGCGCTATTATCAGAAAATTGGCGCCCTGCACGAATACTGTATTCTTTGATCTTGAAACCATCAACGGATCTTGCAACCTACATTGCCGACATTACCGTTCGTCAGCGCTTGTTGGTGATAGGTGAAACGCCGGAAACGGAAGTCGATATCAGTTCACCACTGCATCAAGATGCCATTTTAGACATGCTGAGAAGTGTCTCGTCATCGCCGATTGGTCTAGTTATTTGCCATGAGTTAATTGCTATCGCGGGTACGCTAATTAAAGTACACCCTGAGTTTTTCTCAGGTGTTCGTACTATTCGTATTCACAATTTGGCCATGCTTTGCGCTCGACAATTTGATCCAGAAGACGATGCACCAGTTTTTGACACATTATCTAAGGTCTCCCCTAGTGAGCTTTACGAAGCACTCACTCAAGTGTTACAACAGAAGCACGATGAATACGCACATGTGGCAAATAATATGCGTTATCACAACAGTACCGATGCACAAAGTAAGATGAAAGATGTTGACTGGTTTGACTGGCGTTCTGAGCAAGGTATGATCACTAAGCTCCCAGAATCTATGTTATTGCAACTCTGGGGAAGCTTAAGTCATGCAAATACCATTGTGTTTGGTGATTCTCAGAGTAATACCGCGCTGGATTGCAAACGTGCGCTAAGTTCAATGACACCAGGTGAAGACACCTTTGCCCTGCTGATTGAAACCTTAACATCAGATATTCATCCAAGCTGGTATAAGAGCCTTATTTTTGAAGGTTTGTATGCCTTCATACAGTTTTGCCAGCAACATAAAAACTGCAAGTTTGATCAAGAAATCAACTTGCCTGTGCTAGTTTCCCAAGCCGCTTTGGATCACGCCAAGCAACATCAAGCAGAACACCCGGAAGAAAGCTGGGCAGAAGCCGCATTGGATGAATTTGCACAAATAACACCAAATAAAGTAAACCAATATTTGCGTTGGGCAGTGAGCAAACTTCACAGTCATCAGCACCAACACTCATCGAGTTAACACACTCACTCTTGCTGGAGAAGTGAATGGATTTAATAAAAAATGCCCTAATTAACGATGTGCTGAATGCTCATTGTTCAGACCCATTTGGCTGTTTAGGACTACAAACATCACCTTCTAAAAAAGGTTTGTCGCTACTTGTTTGGCAACCGGAAGCGATCTCTATTCGTGTATTAGCCATAGAATCAGACAAAGTGCTCGCCACAATGAGCGAGACCAATGATAAAGGCCTGTTTCACGCCGAATGGCCAAAAGAAAACACGCGCTTTCATTATCGTCTTGAAATTACTTATAAAGACAAAAGCACTTATACGCTGGTCGACCCATACCAGTTCCCTAATACGACCTTTGTCGACCCAGAGCACCATCAAGCAAATCAATACAAAAGCCAAGGTGCAATTCGTGCTGGTGCCAAGGTAAACGATAAACTCACCATTCAAGGCACACGCTTTGCGGTTTATGCGCCAGCAGCACGCTCTGTGTCTGTGGTTGGCGACTTTAATGCTTGGGATGGTCGCATTCACCCAATGTCGAGCAATGGCGATGGCATTTGGCGATTGTTTATTCCTGACGTTAATCACGGTGCCCGTTATAAGTTCGAGATTCGCGCGAAATCCGGCGAGATTCTTCCTCATCGCAGCGACCCATATGCACAGCGTATTGAACAATATCCATCCTTTGCCAGCGTAACCTGTTTTGACAATAAGCACGCATGGCAAGACGACGCTTGGGTTAAACGCTCTATCGAAGACATCTATGAAAGACCCATGAGCATTTATGAATTGCACATAGGTTCATGGCGTCGCAAAGGTGACAATCAACCGTTGACGTATCTTGAGATCAAAGATCAGCTGGTTCCTTATATTCAAGAAATGGGCTACACACACGTCGAATTATTGCCGATTACTGAATACCCATTCGATGGATCTTGGGGCTATCAGCCTGTCGGTTTATATGCTGTAACATCTCGATTTGGTACACCAGAAGATTTCAAAGCCCTTGTCGATGCGCTTCATCAAGCCAACATCGGCGTGATCATGGATTGGGTTCCTGCGCATTTTCCAGCCGACAGCCACGGTTTGGCGAACTTCGATGGTTCCAAACAGTACGAATACCCAGACCCTAAAAAAGGCTGGCATCCAGAATGGAATTCGTTGATCTATGATTTTGGTAAAGAGCATGTAGTGAATTACCTAATCAGTAATGCCGTTTATTGGTTAGAAGAATTCCACATCGATGGTTTGCGCGTTGATGCCGTGGCCTCAATGTTGTACTTGGATTATTCCCGTGAAGACGGCGAATGGATTCCCAACAAAGACGGCGGCAATCATAACTACGAAGCCATTGATTTTTTACGCCGTTTAAACGAAACCGTGTATTTGAATCATCCGCGCTGCTTTACAGTAGCGGAAGAATCTACCGCCTTTCCAGGTGTGTCTAAGCCAACTTATATGAATGGTTTGGGCTTTGGTTTCAAATGGAATATGGGCTGGATGAACGACTCGCTAGCTTACATTAAAAAAGATCCAATTTATCGCCAGCATCATCAAGGCGAACTTAGCTTCAGTATGGTTTACGCCTTTGACGAGCAGTTTGTTTTACCGATTTCTCACGATGAAGTAGTACATGGCAAAGGCTCGATGATCACTAAAATGCCCGGAGATGCTTGGCAGAAATTCGCTAATTTACGCGCATTTTCGGCTTACATGTATTTCCATCCTGGCAAGAAGCTCAACTTCATGGGTAACGAGTTTGCGCAAGGTCAAGAATGGAGCCATGAACGCTCTTTGGATTGGCACTTGTTAGACACCGATTTCCATAAAGCTCAGCAAACACTGTCAAAAGACCTAAATCATCTTTATCAAAACGAAGCGAGTTTGCAATTTGATCATTCCCATCAAGGCTTTGAATGGATCAGCTACGATGACAGCGCCAACAGTATTTTGGCCTTTGCACGTAAAGCCAAAGACAGTGATGAGCATGCGGTCGCTGTGATTAACTTTACGCCAGCACCTCATGCAAACTACCGCATTGGTGTGCCTAAGGCAGGTCGCTACCAAGTCATTATAGATACGGATGAAACAAGCTATACCGGCAGTGGCTTCGCTAAAAGTAAAGAATACGATACACAGACTATTATCAGCCATGGCCGTGATCAAAGTATTGAACTGCAAGTACCACCACTTGCTGGCGTTTTATTAAAATGGTTAGGCGAGTCTTAATCGCTAGCATTAACAGCATTTAGTAATAACAACAGCAACATAAATAGCATCTAGAGGTATTAATGAACCAAGCACACCAGATTTCCGATGGCTCCTCTTTTCCTCTAGGCGCCACAGTGACTGAAAACGGTGTTAATTTCGCCGTTGTCGCTGAAGACGCTATTCAGCTGTATTTGTGTTTATTTGATCAAGAAGATAATGAACAAGAACCCCTGCCATTTATTAATAAAAATAAGGGCATTTGGTACATGGAAGTACTTGGTTTAAAAGAAGGTCAGCATTATGGCCTTAGAGCCAAAGGCGAATTCAAACCAGAACTCCAGTTGCTCTACAATGAGCGAAAACTGCTTATTGACCCTTATGCAAAAGAGTTAAGTGCCAAACTGGTTTGGCACGAAGACCAAGCAGCGATAACAAAAGAAGGTCAATCGCATCCTACAGACTCAGCGTATTGCGTTCCTAAATCTATTGTCCGTACCGTTGAAGTAAAATCAGATCGACCTGCAAGAGCCAAAATCACACCGTCTAGTCGTGCCTTGTATGAATTACATGTCAAAGGTTTTAGCAAAAACCTGCCAATCGAGAGCGAGCTTCAAGGCACTTACCTTGGTGTCATTTCTTCCGCAGGCATCGAGCATTTAAAAAGTCTTAACATTACTACGATTCAATTAATGCCTTGCTTTAGCTTTATGACAGAACGTCATTTACAGCAATTGGAGCTCAACAATTACTGGGGATACAACCCGATTAGCTTTTTTGCCGTCGAGCCTTCATACGCCATAAAAGACGCGATTGTTGAGTTCCAACAAATGATTGATGGATTGCGCCAAGCAGGTTTTGAGGTGATTTTAGACGTGGTGTATAACCACACAGCTGAAAGTGAATTAGATCAATCCAGCGTGTGTTATCGCGGCTTAGACAATGCGCGTTACTATCGCCATCAAGATGGTCAATATTTGAATTACACAGGTTGTGGTAACTGCGTTGATACCTACAATCCCACCAGCATTCGTCTTATCTGCGACAGTATGCGTTATTGGGTTGACGTGATGGGCGTCGATGGTTTCCGCTTTGATTTAGGTGTGGATCTTGGTCGCACAAATCACGATTTCACGCCACAAGCGCCTTTATTACAAGCCATTCTTCAAGATCCTGTTTTAAGCGAAACTTGCCTTGTCATGGAGCCTTGGGACATTGGTCCAAACGGTTATCAAGTTGGGCAGTTTCCTAAAGGGTTTCTCGAATGCAACGACCAATATCGCGACACCATTCGTCGTTTCTGGCGTGGTGATGATGGCTTAGTGCCAGAATTTGCCACACGTCTTATGGGATCAAGAGACTACTTCCATAAAGGCAAAAAAAGCGCGCTAAACTCGGTTAACTACATCACTTACCACGATGGCTATACAATGAAGGATTTAGTGTCTTATCATCATCGTCATAATCTTGCCAATATGGAAGAAAACCGTGATGGTCATGGTGAAAATATCAGTCAAAACTTTGGTGCAGAAGGCGAAACAGACGACAAAGATATTCAAGCACAGCGCTTGAATCAGCAGCTTTGTTTTATGGCAACGCTGCTATTAAGCCAAGGCACACCACATATTTTAGGTGGTGACGAACTGTCCCATAGCCAACAAGGTAACAACAATGCCTATTGCCAAGATAACGTCATTGCGTGGCAAACTTGGCAAAACCTAGACACCGAAACAAGCCATGCGAGAAAGACAATCCAAGATACCATCTCAACGCTTATGGCATTGCGTAAAACCTACCCTATCTTGGCAGAAATTCATTTAGAAGATGATCCGCTTTATCAACATACGTCGTCAGATAAAATCCATTGGCTCAACGAACAAAGCGAAGCAATGACGATAGAAGACTGGGCTGATGACAGCCGACACTTCATTGCGCTAACACTAACACCAGCCGACCATTCCAGCAGTTTTTGGATAGTATTCTATAGTGACGATGCGCCACTTAGTATTCCGTTACCTACAGAAAACGACAACATAGAAACGCTTTACCAAACTCCTGGATTATCCATTACAGACAACACACTCCATTGCGCTTATCGTGGAGTATTTGTTGGTAAATTTTAATCAGATTGAGCGTCATCATGTTGATTAAACTGTAAGTCGGCTAATCGTTTATACAAGGCACAGGTTTCGAGTAATTCGACATGCGTTCCTTGGGCGATTATTTCCCCTTGATCCATCACAACAATTCGATCTGCGTTCAATACCGTTGCCAAACGATGGGCAATCACCAAGGTGGTTCGACCCTTCATCAAAGGTTCAAGCACGGCTTGAACCTTGTTTTCGCTTTCTGCATCTAAAGCACTTGTTGCTTCGTCTAATAACAAAATCGGTGCGTCTTTTAATATCGCCCGAGCAATCGCTACACGCTGTCTTTGACCACCTGACAAACGTACGCCGTCTTCTCCTAGACGAGTTTCATAGCCTTTATCCAAACGAGCAATAAACTCATGGGCATTCGCCTGCGAAGCAGCATACTGAATAGACTCCTTGCTGGCATTGCGATTGGCGTAACCCAAGTTATCGTAAACTGTTTGATCGAAGAGAACCGTTTCCTGTGGAACCAAAGCAAAGTGCTGGCGCAGATCGTCTAAGAAATACTCTTTAATATTCTCACCAGCCAAATAAACACCGCCTTGCTGAGGATCATAAAAACGCAGCAACAATTCAAACAAGGTAGATTTACCGGCTCCTGATGGCCCAACTAAAGCCAGCATTTCACCCTGCTTGATAGAAAAAGAAAGATTCTTCAACGCGGCATAATCAGGTCTTGTTGGATAACGGAACTCGACATTATCAAACTTGATGACCTCTTCGCCTTGACGAATTTCAGCCATACGCTGAGAAGGAAATTCGGTAGAACCACTTACCACAACGCTTTTTGCACTAAGCAATTCCATAATGCGCTCCGCTGCTCCCGCAGCGCGCTGCAACTCGCCCATTACTTCAGAAATGGCACCAACCGCGCCAGCGACAATAATGGAATAAAACAAGAAGCTTGCTAGATCACCAGCACTGATAGCCCCTGAGATGACGTCTTTACCACCAAACCACAACATCACCCCAATGCCACTCATCGATAACAAAATGACCATCAGAGTTAGCCAAGAGCGCTGCTGAATACGTTTCACACTTACATTGAAGGCGCGATCAACCGTTGCTGAAAAACGTTGCGCATCATGCTTTTCGTGGGTAAAGGCTTGTACCACTTTTATGTGACGCAATGCTTGTGATAAATAGCGGCCCACATTAGCTACTTCATCTTGGCTATCACGAGATAGTCGTCGCACTCGTCGGCCAAAATACACTACGGGAACAATCACAAAAGGTACGCAGGTCAGCAAAATAAGCGTTAATTTAAAATGCATCACCAGCAAGAATAAAATCCCACCAATCAACATCAAACTGCTGCGTAAGGCAATCGACAAAGAAGAGCCAATCACACTTTGTAAAAGCGTGGTATCAGAGGTAATACGGGATTGAATTTCACTAGGAGAATTATCTTCAAAGAAGGAAGGCGACAAAGTGAGCAAATGCGCAAACACGGCTTGACGAATGTCGGCCACCACTCGCTCACCTATCCACGACACCAAGTAAAAGCGACAAAAACTGCCAATACCCAATAAAAATACCAAAGCGATGAAAATCATCAAGGCATGAGTCAAGCCAGCCTCTGAACCAGATGCTAGACCTTGATCAATAAGCAACTGCACGCCTTTGCCTAAGCTCAGCATGGTTCCAGCGGTGACCACTAAGGCGATCAAAGCCAACACTATATGACGTCGATATGGACGCAAAAAAGGCAAGAATGTTTTTATTCCACTATCAACTCTTTCCCTATCAACAATTGCATTCTCAACATTTTCCGGTTTGCTCATCAGTCATAACCACCATAAAGTAATAACGACCGTCACTATAGCGTATCTGTGTCTACACAACTGGGTAAATACCAAGTAGAGATTTTTTACTAGCTTTCACTATTAGGATGAAGCTGCAGATTTGAATCCCATGCGGAAACCACCCCAATGCTTACCATTTACAAAAATAGGCACGGAAAGATCATGGAGAATTTCTCCCGTATCACGTTTATAAGTTTGCAGTAAAAAACTGTCAGTATGAGAACCACATCGGCTGCCAGTGGCATCATTAAAAATACGTTTGCTGCGGTTGTTCACCAAGTCTTTTTCATAATCACCACTTAATGGCTGACTAAATTTTTTGTTATGAGTTGGGAAGTAGCCATTTACATCCACCGCACCAGCAAACATAACCTGCTCATATTTTTCTAGAACCGCTTCTTGAATAGCTGGAAAAGCACGGTCGCTAAAAGCATCATAGGAAGTATTGTATTTCTGTGGATTAGTATTATTGACTGGTCGGTAGTCTCTAGAAAAAACCGCTTGCTGAGTTAAATCACCCTTTTTGATTGCCTCTTCAAATAGCTGACCAATAGCTTGTGCAGATGTTTTGGCAACCATAAGTAACTCAGAAAAGAACAATGATTGATCAACCTTGTCTAGCTCCCTAAAAACCACTTCAGCTCCGTTGCTTAAACCTGACGCTTCTTTTGACAATTTATCGCTGCGCTGAGAAATATCTTGCAAAGAATGACGAATACGCGAAATAGAACCATTTATCTGCGTGCTGGCTGCGCCTAATTCCTCTCCTGCACTTTCGACTTCCGACAATACGGCAGAGGCATTTTGAACCTCTTCCGTTAAAGAAATAAAGCGCTGCGTTTCTCCTAACAAGGTCGTTGATAAAGATTCGGTTAAGCCTTTTAATGACGACATTTCGTGATTGGTTAATTCGCTGTTACGACGTACGTCTGTCAATAAACTCGAGATTTGCTCTGACGCACTAGCACTTTTAGCAGCTAGCGCTCGCACTTCATCCGCCACTACCGCAAAGCCTCTACCTTGCTCACCTGCACGAGCAGCTTCAATTGCGGCATTGAGTGCTAATAGATTGGTTTGTTCAGAAACGCCCTTAATAACCGCTGTAATACTGTCGATATCATCGGCACTTTTGGTTAATAAAGCTAATTGCTCACTGGCGGTTTGCACTTTCCCTGTGAGCTCATGGATCTGATCGGCACTTTGTGACAAGGCTGTTTGGGCTGTTCTACTCGATTGCGCCGTTTCACTCATAGTACGAGCTAGCTGACCTAGGTTAGTCGACAGCGTCAATCCAGTATCTGACAGCGTTTCTACTGCTTGAGAAATCTGTTCGCTATCATGATGGGTAAGATGTATGTCTTTACTTAACGTATCGACAAAATGAGATACTTCGGCCGCCCCCATGGCCATCTTTGATGTGGCACGAGTAACTGTTTTACTCACTTCAGAAAACGAAGTTGATGCATTATCCTTGGCGGCATCGGCCTCTTTAGAGCTCGGAGTAAACGTACTTCGCACTAGTTTTGGCAAGACTAAAAAGACACATAGTAAAAGACCTGCACCAGCATAAGCTTGAGGAACAGAGCCTTGTATGTAACCTAAAATAAAAATTACGAGAAGCCCTACAACACCACACCACTGGAAATAAACCATCGTTCTTTCCTTCCTTTTCATTATTATTTCTTCCCAGTGTTTAACTATGGCTGTTGAAGGTCAATACAAAACGAAGAACATAAGACTAAAGTCGCACTGAAAAAAATTAACATGCTTGCTATCGGGATAATCCTATTATCAAAGACAACTATTTTCACCTAGCAATATACCTTCTCTTTAGGAAAGCATTCATTCATAGAAGTACATACATCGTTTTTCAAAATTAGATAAATAATGCACAAAAATAGATTAAAAAGAATTATAAAACCCATAAAACTGCTTTTTAACACATAAAAAGCAGAAAAATTCTCCCACAATCCAACTACACTAGAAAGCAAGCTCACGAAGCACAACAAAAATAAGAACGTCGTTGCGCATAATCTGCCAACGAACATACTGAGGATAAATGTCATGATCACCAACAAAGTTAAAACAGAATCTTTCTACCTTGAGTTGGGACAACTAACCCCAGATAGCGTTGATCACCTAACGCCTTCTTTTGATCATTTACCGCCAAATCCTTACGCTGATGGTGAGTTCCGTTTACGTCGTTATTCTCGCTTTACACTTGAGCAAGGGCTGCTAAAGCGTTTGCCTTCACAAGCGTTTGTCCAAGATGAAAACATCAACCACTTCCAAGGCAACGTTGTACGCAGTTATGAAGAAATTGACGACAGAATAGTCGTAGACCCAGCCTTTGTGGAATTATTTGAACACTTTCAGAAAATGGCTAGTGTGGTTGATAGCACCCCTATCGAAGTACATCAATTACGTATTTTTGCTGATCATAAGGTCGCTGAAGTGGCGCCAGAAGGAATTCATCAGGATGGCTTTGATCGCATCGGTATTTATGTAATGCAACGTCATAATATTGAAGGCGGCAATATCAATATTCACCTAGATAGAAACAGCCCAGCACTCATTAGCCATGATTTTGATAAAGGGGAGTTTGTCGTTCTGAACGACCGTAAGTTTTTTCACAGTGCTCAGCCCATTAAACCAATCGATGGTGACCAAGGCTATATGGATATTTTTGTATTGACGGCGAACTTAATGCATTGAGCAATAAGTGAGATGCCCTAAAAATATGACTTCCTTATTACTTACAACTTTTCCTAGTTAAATCAACCTGAAAACACTAGGGCGACTCAGCCAAGCATGGTATAAAACGCGAATGTAACCATTTGTAATTTTATTAATTGTTTTGTAATAGATCAGGCCGGGAAAGTTAAACAGTGACAGATATTAGCTCAGCAGAGGATAGTAAGAAAAATAGCGTAGAAGATACTACAAAAAAATCGGTACTAATCATTGAAGACATGAATGAAATGCGCCTAATGCTGAGATCAATGATGCTCTCATTAGGCTACACAAATATAGAAGCTGAAGCCTCTGGGCAGAGTGCACTCAAGCGCATTGCAGCTAAACATTTCGACATTATCCTTTCTGACTATAACCTTGGTGGCCGCATTAATGGCCAACAGGTTTTAGAAACCTCACGAAGAAATAACATTTTAAGTCATTCTACTATTTTCATCATGATTACCGCCGATACAGGCTATGACAGTGTCGTCAGCGCAATAGAGCATCGCCCCGATAGCTATATGGTGAAACCATTTACTCCTGCGACTCTACACAGACGACTCAGTCGCATTAAGCTACAAAAAAATATATTTTCTGAGGTGGATGAACATCGAGGTAAAATGAATTTTGAGATGATGGAGAGTAAGGCCAAAGCCATCATGATCAAACACCCTCAATACAGCAGTTTATGTCTAAAAGTTATTGGCGAATCATTGCTATCCAGAAAAGAATACAAAGCAGCAAAGATACATTACATGCGAGTACTCAAACACAATCAGGAGACATCTTGGGCTCACTTCGGGATTGCCCAGTGTGATTTAGGCTTAGAACAACCATTATCTGCAGTGAAAAGCTTAGAAAAAACGATCAGCATCACCCGTCATTTTTTACCTGCGTATGACACTCTTGCTAATACACAAGAAAGGCTAGGCAACTTAAAAGAAGCTCAAAAAGCAATGATAGCAAGCCTAGAGATAACTCCTAGATCTCTAGCAAGAACAAAAAAACTTGGAAAGATTAGCGTTCGACTAAAAGATTGGAAAATGGCAGAGCAAGCTTATTCACGAGTCATTCGTTTAACCAAAGACACTCAACATGAGAAAATAGAATATTATTATGAGCATTTAAAATGCCTCATTGCGATACAAGAAAATGACGATCAAGCACCACAAACTGCTGAAAAGCTTAAACGCTCATTGACAAGATTACGTATGTTAGGAAAAGACGACCCTATTGTTGTCTCAAACTCCTTTCGTGTGGAAGTTCAGCAACATCTTCATCGTGAGCGTAAAAATGATGCTATTAAATCATGGAAGCAATGGAAACAATTAATACTATCAGGGAAAGCCTCATCGATTTCGCATGATCAAGAACTCACTTTGAAAAGAAAGCTTGGCCTATAAATAATTGGCGTAAGAAGCTACTGTCGTTTCTTACGCCAACTCTGATGATCACAGAAAAGTTCAATTTCCCAAAAAAGTCTTATTATTAGATAAATGCCCCTTATAAATTACATTCTGTAACAAATCTAAATATCTCTTACCCCATTGATATTAAATAAAAAAAAACGAAAATCTCCAGACTTGAGCTATAAAATTACGATCACTATAAGTTTTTTCGTTTTTCAAGTGATATAAATAAGGCATTAGACTTATTGCAAGTTCATTAAAGTCAGGTAGTACCTTTGACAGATGTAATCGCCCTTGGCGTTGAAAACACAAACGATATCCATCAAGGACTTATCGACCTATCAAAAAAGCGTGTTTTGATCATCGAAGATATCGGTGAGATGCGACTCATGCTGAAGTCCTTAATGACGTCAATGGGCTATTCTAATATAGACGTGGAACCTTCTGGACAATCTGCTATCAAGCGAATTCTAGAAAGACCTTATGATGTCGTGTTGTCAGACTATAATCTTGGCGGCAGCATTGACGGCCAGCAAATTTTAGAGACATCTCGTAAGAACTACTCCCAAGACCATTCTACTATTTTTATCATGATTACTGCCGACACAGCATATGAAAGTGTTGTCAGCGTGCTGGAATATCAACCAGATAGCTATCTTGTTAAACCCTTCCCACCAGCGGCTTTTTTTCGTCGTTTCGAGCGAGTACAAAAACAAAAGAAAACTTTCGAAAGCATTAATACTGCTAGAAAGGAAAATGATTTTGAAAAAATGGAAGCGCAAGCCAAAGCAGTCATGCTGCAATACCCTCATTTTGCTAGTCAATGTTTAAAAATCATTGGCGAATCACTCTATGCTAGAGGTCGATACAAAGATGCCAAAAGCCACTACATGCTTATCATTCAAAAAAGCAAAAACCTAGCTTGGGCACATTACGGCATTGCATTATGTGAACTCAAACTCGGCACAGTTGCTGCCGCTATAAAAAAGCTAGAACACACGATTGCTTTAAGCCGTCATTATTTATCCGCTTATGATTTACTTGCCGACGCACACGAAGATTTAGGCAATCTAGAAGATGCTCAAGCGGCTATGATCAGCGTTTTAGAAGTCTCTCCACGCTCTACAGAACGCGCTCTTCGACTTGCTCAAATCAGTATGCAATTAAACGATTGGCCTACTGCTGAACAAGCGTATTCAAAAGTCATTCGATTAACTCGTGAAACCAGCCATGAAAAGGTCGAATACTATTATGAGTATTTAAAGTGCCTAACTAATATAATGGCAAACAGCTCGGACAACTCAAAGCTAGCAGAGAAGTTTAAACGCACACTTATCCGGCTGCGAACCTTTGGAAAAGCCAACCCTGCAGCGATATCCAACTCTTTTCGTGTAGAAATCCAGCAATACCTTACCCGGGACCATGTTGGTGAAGCTATAAAGTCATGGAAACAATGGAATCGTTTGATTAAATCAGGACAAGCTACGCCCCTTACTGACGCTCAAAAACACACACTTAAAAAACGCCTCGGCTTGCTATAATCCCCCCACACCGTTATGGTCATGCGCTAATTTAAAAATTGACGTTATCGTCACTTACACACGTTTATCCTTTAATATCAGAGCATCCTTTATGACGGCTACTCATTCCTTTTCGTCCCTTATTCCAGATGTCATTTTAGATGCCGTAGAGTCCACTGGTTTGTGGAGCGATTCTCGTATTTACCCTTTAAATAGTTACGAAAATCGGGTCTATCAGATTGGTATTGAAGAGGCATCACCTGTCATTGCAAAATTTTACCGCCCAGAACGCTGGAACGAAGCGCAGATTCGAGAAGAGCACCAAACATTATTAAAGCTCAAAGCGGCGGGCGTTCCCGTTGTCGCTCCATTAGAATTTAATGGTGAGAGTTTGCTTCGCCATAACGACATGTATTTTTGCTTGTCTCCACGTCTAGTTGGGCAACATCCTGAAGCAGACAACCTTGATCAGCTTTATCAAATTGGCGAACTCATTGGCCAGCTACACAAAACACTGCCACCCTTTAAAGAGCGCATCAGTGTCTCTCCTTTATCACAAATGGATGATGCAGCTAATCAGATTTTGACGGGGCGTACTTTATTTGGACAATCAGAACTAGCAGAAGAATTACAGCTGCCTGAAAAGCTCAAGCCTATTTATATAAGACAAATCGCTACGCTGCGAGATATGTGCGAGACCAGCATTAAGAGTTATTGGCCAACTCAGTTGCGCCCGATTCATGGAGACAGCCACCGCAGTAACTTGATGTTGCACGACGACCAATTTCATTTATTAGATTTTGATGATTGCCAAAATGGTGTTGCCGTTCAAGATTTATGGTTACACATTACTCAAACAGAAAATCCAAGACAACAATTAAGCGAAATCATTGAAGGTTACGAGACCTATTTGCCTTTTGAAACTCGTGAATTGGATTTAGTCGATGTTTTTAAATGTGTGCGTGTCATTAGTTACACTGCATGGCTACAAAGCCGTTGGCATGACCCTGCTTTTACCAAAGCTTTTGCTTGGTTTGGCAGTGAAGACTACTGGATAAATCACTTAAACGAGCTAAAAAACTGCGAATTAGAATGGGGACAAATTTCACGATGATGCCTTCAAATACAGCACCATTAGAACACTCGCTTCATTCTTTGTTCGGTTTCAACGAGTTCCGTGAAGGTCAACAGCAAACTATTGAACAGCTTCTGACTGGATACTCATCGCTCGCGGTTTTCCCAACGGGTTCTGGTAAATCATTGTGTTACCAATTCACCGCCACTCAACTCCCTAATTTGACGTTGGTGATCTCACCATTGATTGCCTTGATGCATGATCAATTAGCGTTTTTAACCGCAAAAGACATTCCCGCTGCTTGCTTAGATTCCAGTCAAAGCAAAGATGAAAGCCAAGCTGTTATGTCTGGAGTACAGAGTGGCGCTATTAAGATTTTAATGATCTCGGTTGAACGCTTTAAAAATGAGCGTTTTCGTCGTTTTATCAAGCGCGTTCCGATTTCTATGTTAGTAGTCGACGAAGCTCACTGTATTTCCGAGTGGGGCCATAACTTTAGACCAGACTATCTAAAACTACCCTCTTACCAACAAGAATTAGCCATTCCATTAGTCTTGCTGTTAACCGCCACGGCAACACGTCGAGTACAAAGAGATATGGCACAAAAGTTTGCTATTTACCCTGAACATATAGTGCAAACTGGCTTTTATCGACACAACTTAGATATTGATCTTATACCCGTACAAAGCTATCAAAAGCTAAACGTCTTAAAAAATATTTTCAATGAAATCCAAGGCGCGAGTATCGTTTATGTTACTCAGCAGAAAACGGCCGAAGATGTCGCTCGCGCCCTACAAGCCGATGGCTACTCAGCTGTCGCCTACCATGCAGGCTTAAATAGCGATATTCGCAGCGCTATTCAAGCCGACTTTATGAATAGTAAAACACGCATTATCGTTGCGACCATTGCGTTTGGCATGGGCATCGACAAATCTGATATTCGTTTAGTCGTGCATTTTGATTTACCCAAATCAATCGAAAACTACAGCCAAGAAATTGGCCGTGCGGGGCGAGATAACCAACCAAGCCGATGTGTAATGCTCGCCAGTTTGGAAGGTTTAAGTACCCTAGAAAACTTTGTTTATGGTGACACACCTGAGCCGCAAGACATCGACACTTTACTACGTTGCATTACCGAGCAAACAGTTGAATACGAATGGGAAACACAACTGTACGGATTATCCAATCTCACTAACATTCGCTCTTTACCGCTCAAAACCTTATTGGTGCAGCTCGAATTATTCGGTGCGCTCACGCCAAAATACAGTTTTTACGCGGATATCAAAATTAAATGGGAAGGCGATAGAGTCGCTTTTGCCAACCAAATCCCAACCGAGTGGCAAGCTGCCTACCAAGTGATCCTAAAAGGCATTCAATACAAGAAAATCTGGGGCACACCTGATTTTGATAAGCTATTTAACGAAGCGGGCTTATCACGAGGCGACGTATTACAAGTTTTGGAATTCGCAGCAGATCACAATGTTCTGACGCTAGAAAGCAAAGGCCTGACTGAAGTGTATCAAGTCCATACCGAGCATTTTCACCATCAGACACTAGCAAACCAATTGCATCAATATGTGGAAGAAAAACAAAGTGCTGAAGTTGCACGAATCGCTACCATGATTCGCTTCTTCCAATTGGATCGCTGCTTAAATAATAATTTAGCACGATATTTTGGTGATCAGAATTCACCAGAACATTGTGGTCACTGCTCGGTTTGTCGAGGAAAGGTTCTGGTCTTTTCACAGCAAGCAGACATAGATAGTGATGTGACGTGGCAGGATAATTTAGCAGAGTACGCTCGAGAATTCGCTCAACATGTTGGAAACAAAAGCCCAGCGACTCAAGTCACAGCGATATTGATTACGCGCTTCTTAACGGGTTTAACACAACCCATTTTCACAAAAATAAAAGCCCGCCAACTTAGCGGGTTTGGTGCGTATGAAGAAAAAAGTTATTTGTCAGTTCTAAAAGCGATACAAGACTTATAAACTAGCAAAGATACAGTGCATTAACAAAATGCACTGTATCTTAAAATTCAACGAAGATAAGCATTAAAAACAGCATTAAATTTTTCATCTAATGCAGATTCATATACATCTTTAGCAGACTCTTGGTTTTCCAAAGATACTCGGTCACGCAGCGCCTTATCACTTAGCAAAGCATCCATTAGATTAGCTAATACTTGATTACTTTCTCCATCGTAGATAAAGCCAGCCGATTCATTTTTCATAAGTTCACTTGCACCAACCCATTTGGTCGTAATCACAGGTGCGCCACAAGCCATAGCTTCAGCAACAACGCGCCCGAATTCTTCTATTCTCGCCGGTAAAACAAAGATGTCTAGAGCATTAAAATATTCTTCGACATTATTAATAATAGGAAGTTGGCGCACTCTATTTTTGTAGGGAGAACGGTCTAAAATCGCCTGAAACTCTTGAGTCAATTGATCTTTTCCGACGAAAACAAAGTGAGTTTTGTTAGCAATCTCTTCTGGCAAGAGACTAATGGCGTCAAAAAAGCGGTCAATACCACGTTTTTTAAAATTACCTGAGGTAACCAAACCAACTAAAAGCTCATCTTCTTTTACATCTAGGTCTTTTCGAATTCTAGCCTTAACCTCGTTAGACAAAATCTTAAACTGACTTTCATCTATGGCAGGATAAATAACCGATATATCTTTTTCAGGTACAGAGAAACGTGCAATTAGCTCATTTTTTGTCAAATAAGAGTTCGCCACAATATGCTTAAACTGATGATTTTGAAAAATAGGCGTATGGGTTAAATACATTTCATCATTTTTAGATAGTGGCTTATTATGAATTTTTTCTGCTGCTAAATGTACGCAGTTATGAATAAAATGAACATCTGGATGCTGTAAATCCCCATGACCTATAAGCAAATCCGCTTTGATTTTTTTAGCTAACTTTAAAGTTTCATTACTAAATTGAATTCTACGCTTAAACTTTTTCTGCCAGAAAAAACGCTTTGATTTATGTGAAATGCCTCCGCTCTTTTTTATATCTTCTACATTGGCATTTTCAGAAATAGTATGTACTTCACACCCAACTGAAGAAAAATACTTGATCTCTTCATGAACACTACGACAAGCGCCTGAATAGGTTTTCTCAAGATTCTGTTTCGCTATTAATACAGTTTTCATAGTCTTGCTGGGAGTCCCTTCAATAAATAAAAAATAAAAAATTCATGATAACAAGAAGTACTAAAAAAAGCGGCGTATTAACAAAAAATAGTGCCTGCCTTACTGACTCTTAGATGGTTTTATTAAACGGTTACTCTGTGATTTCTGAATAAACACTGACTTCTATTAGATTATTGTCTGGATCATTAAAATAGACAGATTGGATTGGCCCTAGTGCGCCAGATTTCGTCACTGGGCCTTCTAAGATAGTCACCTTACAAGCTTTCAAATGAGTGACAACTTCGTCAATGGTCCAGCTGGTAATCAGGCATAAATCGCCAGATCCTTCCATTGCATGATTTCGCAGCTCTTGCCCCAGCAATTGGAAGTTGATCTTTTGTTGACCAAAACGCATCGCTTTGCGTCCGTTAGCAAACGTTATAGGCTCCATTTTTAGCACGGTTTCGTAAAAAGACACGGCTTTGTCGATATTTGCCACGGTCAAAACAATGTGGTCAAAATGACTTATCATAGCTCCTGCCTCCCAGAGCAAGCATCACAAAATATATGACATGCTACGAATGATCGACAGGAAAAACAAGCTTATATTATCTATTAGAGGCTAGTCTCTTTTCGAGATGATTGGCTTAATGCTGTTAAGTCTATTCCGCCTTCTATAAGGCTCAGTTTTTGGCGTCGATTCAATTTTTTTACTTTATGCTCCAATACTAAGGCGTCACTCTTTGAACCAACAGATTGATGCCATACTAGTTCAAGCGGCCCTTTGCCCTTCAGATAGCGAGCTCCTCGCTTACTTACGCCGGAATGCTCTTTAAAGCGTCGATCAACATCGATACTAATGCCAGTATAAAGCGTATTCAAGCGAGTCTTTATCATATAAAGGCTCCACTCGTGATCCTTAGAGACACTTTGCCCTTCCTGTTTATCTGTCACTTGATGCTCCTCTTCCGGGCGTTTAATTACCAATAATCAGTAATAATGTAGAGGCTGTGGCAATCCCCATACAAAAATTAAAGATTCGTTGGCGTTTTTGATCAGTTAACCAACGTCGAATACTCACTCCAGCCCACGCCCAAATTGAAATTGCAGGAAACCCCATCGCAGCAAACAATACGATCATCCAAAAACCAGACTGAACATATAAATCTCCAGCAATTGCGAACGAGCTAACACAACCAATCGCCATCATCCAAGCTTTTGGATTAACATACTGAAAAAGCAAAGCCTGCCACCAATTCATTGGTGAAGATGGCGCTTTTTTAGTTTCTAAATTTCCCACTGGAGCACTGCCAATTTTCCATGCTAACCAAAGTAAGTAGGCACAACCAACCCATTTTAAAACGCTGTATAGAGGCGGATACCAGGTAAACAAAGCACCTAGCCCCATTAAAGTAGACAACAACAAACTTGCGACACCAAGTACAATCCCTAGCATATGCGGTAAGGTTCGACGAAAACCAAACTGCGCCCCTGACGCCAATAACATAATGTTATTCGGGCCCGGTGTCACGGAAGTTACAAAAGCGAACATGGCAAGCGCTAAGAAAAAAGATACATCTATCATGACATCTGCCCTTTATTTTTAATAAGGAGCATTACATCTCGCATAAGTCCAACAATAGTCGCTTGTGACAGCTCAGCCTGATGGCGTTCTTTTGTCATGCCTATGTCAATCATCTGCTGAGGAGTTAGAAATGCCAATTTTTTACGAGTTTGAAAACGCTCTATACTTTGTTGAATACAAACAAATAAGCTGACAACTAACATAACCCTCTCCTTTTAGACTACTTGTAAACTGCACTAATTAGGGCTTAACAAGCACTATGTGTATGAGTAACTACTTTAAGAGAAGACAGGAATACGATACAGATTCAAAAAATCACTTTATTAAACATACAGTGAGAGGTTTTTTTGCACTGTATGGCCAAATAAATCTGAATCTGTATGGTCATACATGGCAAATACACACCTTATAATCAATACAGATACCAAGAAGGCTTTAAGGGAGATGCTATGACACTTTATCAAAAACTTGCCAACCGCTTACGTGAACACATACAGCATGACTTTTATAAGTCTGGCGACAAGCTGCCTTCTGTACGCCAATTAGCCCAAGAACATGGTGTCAGCATTTCAACTGTACAAGAAGCTTATAGGCAACTTGAGCAAGAACTACTGGTAGAAGCTCGACCAAAATCAGGCTACTTTGTTTGCTCACGCAAAAAGGACAATCTGCCCAGCATCTCAAGACCACCACAGCGCCCTTTGGAAGTTTCCCAATGGGAAGAAGTGCTCAATATGTTGATGAATCGCAGTGGTAACAAAGGCGTACAGTTACAGCACGCTATGCCAGATATGAAAGCGACAACCTTGAAGCCTTTACTCAAAACCCTGTCAGACCTTACCAAGCAAAAACCAGAATTAGGATTAGGTTACGCTGATATTCGTGGTACGGAAGAATTACGCACACAACTTTGTCGTCTAGCCGTAGCGTCCGGTTGCCAGTTACACCCAGACGATTTAGTCGTTACCTCAGGTTGCCAAGAAGCGCTATCTGTTTGCTTACGAGCGGTGACAGAACCTGGCGATATTATTGCCATCGAGTCTCCAAGTTTCTACGGCTCCATGCAAGCGATCAAAGCGGCGAACCTTAAAGCGATGGAAATTCCAACCCATCCCGAAACTGGTATCAGTTTAGAGGCATTAGAGTTAGCGTTAGACCAATGGCCAATTAAGGCGATTTTTGTCACACCAACATGCAATAACCCGCTGGGTTACACCATGCCAGAAGACAAAAAAGAGCAGCTCTATCGACTCGCGCAAAGCTATGATATTGCCATAATAGAAGACGACATCTACGGTGATATCTCGTATCAATTCCCACGCCCTAAAACCATCAAATCCTTTGATGAAGATGGCAGAGTTCTGCTGTGTTCGTCTTTTTCCAAAACTATTGCGCCTGGCATGCGGGTTGGCTGGATTGCACCGGGGCGTTATCGAGACAAAGTTACTCACATCAAGTACGTAAGTAGTTCTATGTGTCCTGTTCTTCCCCAGCTTGCGATTGCGAAGTTTATTCGCTTAGGAGGCTACGCTAAGCACATCCGCAAAATGAGACAAGACTACGAGCAACAGCGAGACCATTTACTTAGCGTGATAAAAAACTATTTACCCAGTGACACCAGAGTTAGCTACCCTGTCGGTAGTTTTATCTTATGGGTAGAGCTTCATCCCAGTATTGACAGCATGAAGCTAATTGAACGCTGCCGCGAAGAAGGTGTAGGCTTTGCACCCGGCCCGCTTTTTTCAGCAACGGGTAAGTATCGTAATTGCTTTAGACTTAACTTCAGTGAGCAAAGTATGGAAAGGCGCGAGTGGGCAATCAAAACCTTAGCAATGATTTTGCAAAATTTCGAACAACGGGCAAAAGCAGGGTGAACCAAATAATCTTATCATGACGTAAAAAATACAGATAAAGCAGTCTAATAAGTAATTGCTTTATCTGTAATTGCTCTCAGCTAGATAGGTAAACTGTAAAGAAACGCAAATACACTTAAAGCCTTGATCCAAAAACGTAATAATCCAAAGACTTACTTTTCTTATATTAAAAATATAGCGTGTAAAAAAACGTCACTGATTCAGCTCTTTTACTAGGACATATTAAATGCTCAACCGGCCTTTTTTAAATATAGGGTTGCTCTGCCTCAGTCTGGTATTAGCGGCCTGTAGTAATACAGAGAAACGCAAAGACTACGCTGAATTAGCGCAACAGGAACTAGATTCGACGAGCAAGACTAAAACTTCCCAATGGCAAACAATGGACAACGTCGTTCCTGCAAGCTATTTAACGGATTTGATACAAGATGAGCAACTAAATAGCCTAATTACCCAAGCTCTAGAAGCGAATCCTAGTTTGCAAAAAACGCAGCTGACTCTACAAGCCAGTTTATGGAGCTTAAAAAGCCAACAGGGCGATTCTCTACCTAGCGTCGAGGCAGGCTTTTCTGGTAACAAATCAGAGGGCAGCGATACTGACTACAAAGCCAGTTTAAGCATTAGTTGGGAGGCCGATTTATGGCAAAAACTCGCTCAAGCAGAACAAGCTTCGGCCAAAACGCTTGCCAGTGACGAGGCCTTATATCAAGCCAGCCGTGACACCTTAGTTGCTAATGTAGTTAAAACTTGGCTGGCTATTACTGCGAAACAACATGCCATTGATATTGAGCAGAAACGCCTAAAACTGTTAGAAGCAAACGAGCAGTTAATTCTAAAACGTTTTAAAAATGGACTTGGCAACTTAGAAGAACTAGACGAATCTCGTACTTCCACTTCTCAATCTAAAGCTGACCTAGTGGAATACAAAGAAAACCTAGCTATTGAAATACGCAACCTGCAACTTTACTTAGGCAAAACAGATAGTTTGAGTTTCATTACCAACCAAAACTACCCCGATGTCAGCCTTACATTAAGCGACCTACCACAACAAAACTTACAACGCAGACCGGATTTAAAAGCTGCGTATTTGACTATTGAAGCCGCCGATTTAAATACCTCTGTAGCCTATAAAGACATGCTTCCCAGCATCAGCCTAAGCGCAACACTAAGCGAAACAGCAGCATCGCCAAGAGCGGCTTTGTTTGGTTCGCCTATTTGGTCTTTGCTAGCACAAATAACTCAGCCACTCTATCAAGGTGGACAACTCAAAGCCGCTGCAGAAATCGCCAAACTCAAAACTGCTCAAGCCTATCAAGATTACCGTGACACACTACTCACTGCCGTCAACGAAGTAGAAAATACCTTGGGGCAAGAACGCGTCCTATCACAGCAAGTCCGCCACATTAATGAAGCACTTTTTAGCGCCAAAAAGAACCTCACTCAATATGAGAAAAAATATCGCACAGGTTTGGTCGAACTGAATGACTTAATCAATGCGCAAACCACTGCTTTTGACTTAGAAGCACAATTGGACAATTTAATTTATCAGCACCTATCAAACAGAGTTGATTTGGGGCTCGCACTCGGGCTTGGAGTAAAACCTTAATGAAATATCTTTCTCAATGGATAACCTTATTGTTGGCTGGTGCTGCAATAGCAGGTGTCTACTTTTATGTTATCCATGCTATTGAAACACAGCAAAATCGATTGCAAACACCGCGCCCTGAGACGCCAGCGCAAGCACTAGAATTATCAACAATCACCGCCAACACTGGTAGCTATGCGGCCACTATTAAGGCATCAGGTGTAGTTAAGCCAAGGTATTCTCTGACAATGACAAGCCAAGTAAGCGGCGAAGTTATTAGCATTTCAAATCAATTTGAGTCTGGCCAAGTCATCAAGAAAGGTCATCTTTTAGGCCAATTACAAAACAGCGAACTAAACAGTGCAGTAGCCAGTGCCAAAAACACTCTAGCAACCGCAGAGCTTGCGCTCAAAGAGGAAGCTCGCCAAGGTGAGCAAGCCAGAGCAGAATGGGCCGCCGCTGGATTTAAAGGTGATCCAGATTCAGACCTAGTATTACGAGAGCCACAATTAGCAGCCGCTAAAGCTGATGTTGAAGCTGCTAAGGCTGAACTTAGCAACGCAACAACCAGATTAAAGCATACCCAACTAACCTCACCTTTTGACGCTTTAATAGTCACTCGTAATGTTTCACTTGGCTCATATCTAAGCGCAGGAAGCGAGATAGGCATACTATACAGCGTCGATCGAGCCGAAATTAAAATCGATTTATCCAACAGTGATTGGCTAAAGCTCCCCGATACTAAAACGCTACTAAAAGACAACTGGCCAGCGTTAATCTCAAGCATTGATAACAATGACTCTTGGCAAGGTAAAATTTTAAGTGTCAACCAACACATCGACGAAACGACTCGCATGCGCAGCTTGTTGGTTAGCTTAGACCGCCCACTTGATCAAACTCCAGCGTTAATTCCTGGCGCTTTTGTTCAAGTATCGATTCAAGGCCAGCATCTAGATAACCTTTGGAAACTACCTAACACGGCCTTAAGTCAAAAGAGCGAAATCTGGTACATAGATCAAGATAGTCGGCTAGCTGCCTTTGAAACCACTCCTCGTTTTGTTGACTCTCAATACGTTTATATTCAAGTGCCAACATCCATGCTAAACAAACCCTATCAAGTGCTTGTACAACCTTATAACAGTTATTTAAAAGGCACTCTTGTTAAGTCATTAAATACCTCGACATCAGATGATAAGAGCGTGAAACCATGAGTCCGACTGATCAGCCGAAAGGCATTATTCCATGGTTTGCCAATAATCCAGTGGCTGCGAATTTATTGCTAATTCTGGTTATCAGCTTAGGCGTTTTGAACATGGGCTCGCTGAATAAAGAGGCCTTCCCAAGCTTAACGCCAAACCGCGTGGCTATTTCTGTTAGCAATGACAGCGGCTCAGCCAAAGAAAACGAAGAAGGTATTGCCATTCCGTTAGAGGAAGCCTTACAAGGTGTCTCTGGCATCAAGACCATTACGACTTCATCAACCGCAAAATCAACCAGCACCACTGTCGAAATGCTGGATGGTTATGACATAGATACGCTCCTAAACGATGTCAAAGATAAGGTTGATCAGATTTCTTCTTTTCCTGATGAAGCCGATCCGCCAGTCGTATCTAAAGCCACTCGCGAAGAACATTCAATTTGGATTCAACTCTATGGTGATGCAGATCGACGTACCCTACAAAAGCTTACTGATGAATTAGAATCTGATTTATTGGCAAACGAAAACATCAGTGCGACTTCAGTATCTGGTTGGCTAGACCCAACCATTATGATCGACATTGATAAAAACAAACTTGAAGCTTACGGGCTCACCTTGTCCGATATTGCCACTGCAATCAATGCCGAATCATCTCCAGCTCAAGTCGCGACGTTGCGGGACGAAAACATTTACTTAACCATCAGCGCATCTGAGCAAGCCTACATAAAAAGTGAGTTTGCTCGAATTCCCGTTATTTCCAACCTATCTGGAGGGAAAGTTCTACTGGGCGATATCGCTAACATACGCGACACATTTGACGAAGATGATTATGTTTTATCGCGTTTTAATCGCCAAAATAGTTTAGGCATTCAAGTTCTAACTACAGGCACCAGCGATATTTCCAACTCCGTGATCGGAGCAAAAGCTGTCATTCAAGATTGGCAGGACAGCGGACGCTTACCAGCTAATGTCGAACTCGGCACTTGGTATGATCGTAGTGAATCGATTAATCAACGCTTAGAATTGATGATAGGAAACGCCATTACAGGCGTATTACTCGTCTTTATCTTGCTAGCGATATTCTTGAACGTCACTGTGGCATTTTGGGTAGCCATGGGGTTGCCGTTTATTTTCTTTGGCACCTTATTTTTTATGGGTACGGAAAGCATCGGCCTGACATTGAACATGTTTACAACCTTTGGTTTTATCATGGCCTTAGGGATTGTGGTTGATGATGCCGTTGTGGTTGGTGAGAGCGTCTATACCGTCAGGTCTAAAGAAGGCGACACCATAGGCAACACGATTAAAGGCACCATGTTAGTTGCCATTCCGACACTATTTGGCGTTTTCACTACTGTCGCAGCATTCTGGGCTCTATCAAATATTGAAGGGCGTTTAGGGCAACTGTATTCTCAATTTGCTACTGTCGTGGCTATTTGTTTAATTCTATCGGTAATCGAATCTAAAATTATCCTACCAGCTCACCTTGCCCACATAAATACACAAAAATCGACTCGCACCAATCCAATATCTAAAGCATGGGCTATGGTTCAACAAGGTGCAGATTTTGGTTTACAGTGTTTCAGCGAGCGTATTTACCGACCGACAATTGATCTAGCGCTTAATCATAGGTACGCTGTTTGCTTGTTTTTCATCGCTATTTTTGTACTGGTTATTTCCATGCCATTTACAGGCGCTATCAGGATGAGTTTTTTCCCTCAAATTCCAGGAGATACAGTGCGTGGCACACTCACCATGTACAACGATGTCAGCTACGGACAAACCAACAAAGTTTTATTTGAGTTAGAGCAAAAAGCGTATCAAGCCGACATAGCATTACGCACCGATGGCGGCGAACACCGACGTCCACCAGCTAACAGCGCGGAGCAATCAGACAAAAAGCCAAAAGACTCGGCAAAACCTAAAGAAGCTCCTAAACCGAAAGGCGATGTCGCCATCAAAAACATCCAAGTCACGGCAAGTGATGATCAATCTGGCAACATACGCATAGAGCTAGACGAGAATAGACCTTATACCTCAGCGCAATTTGCTAGCAAATGGCAGCAACTTTCAGGCATGCCAGAAGGTGTAAAAAACCTACGAATTCGTAGTGCTCGTGAAACAGTTGACGCGTTAAGAGTTGAACTGCGCGGTAATGACACAAGTGTTCTTAACGGTGCAATGGAAGAACTATTAAAGCAATTAGCCACACTACCAGCGGTGACAGGAATAGAGCAAAACAATGAGCCTACCGAGTCTCGACTCACCCTAAAACTAACCGATCAGGGTCGACTATTAGGATTATCCACCAGCAATTTAGCCACTCAAGTCGCCCGTAATTTTGATGGTCAGGTAGTACAAAAATACCAGCGAGACAACTCGGAAGTCGAAGTACGCTTAGGTTATCCAAGCGAACAAAAAGAATCACCAGCCGCCGTAATGAATACCAAAATCGTTTTAGACGACGGTACCCGCGTACCACTTTCAACTGTTGCTACGCTGTCTCAAGAAGATGCAGAGACTCGTATTATTCGCATTGATGGCAAACGCTCTTTGTATCTGTCTGCCGAAGTTGATAAAGACGCCATGTCATCAACAGAAGTCGTCGAATATTTACAAAAAGCCGTCGTACCACAGATGAAGCGTCAGTTTGCCGGAGTTTCGATCTATTTCTCTGGGGAAGCAGAGCAAAGAGAAAAAACTCAGTCATCTATGTCGGAGATGTTCCTCATCGCTCTCTTGATCATTTATGGACTTTTGGCGATACCTCTAAAATCTTACTCGCAGCCGCTTATCATCATGATGGCGATTCCATTCGGAATCATTGGTGCATTGCTTGGTCATTGGATGAACAATTTAGCGTTGGGGATTTTCTCTCTGAACGGCATACTTGCGCTCAGCGGTGTTGTGGTAAATGACAGTCTGTTGCTCGTGTCTCGCTTCAACGACCTTCGTCATGAAACCAGCCACGTCAAAAAAGCCATCAGTCTCGCTTGCCGCAGCCGCTTGCGTGCGGTATTGCTGACGTCTTTCACCACTTTTGCTGGCTTAATTCCGATTCTTTGGGAAACCTCAAGACAAGCACAAATGCTCATTCCTGCGGCCGTGTCCCTCGCCTACGGCATCATGTTTGCCACAGTGATAACATTAATTTTGATCCCTGTTTTACTGATGATAAAAGAAGACATTCATTTATTAATGAATAGATTAAAAAATAAAACTGTGGAAGTGCTAGAACCAATTAACGAAGGAGAACAGAAGTAATTAGAGGCAATTTAGCCTCTTTTGAAAAACAAAAGAGGCTACAGTTCAGTTCATTTGATTCCTTTAAGGCTTTAACCAACTAAAACCGACTGGATAGCTGTGATAACCATCAAAATCTGCCTTCCCTAAGTCGACACCAACCGATTTCGCAATGGCGTAAACCATACTGATATGAAAGAAAAAATTAGGCATTATATAATGATGTAAAAACTCAGGTTGTGGCAGGTTCAGTTCAGTAAATCCCGCCTTCTCACTAAGCAACACATCTTTATTCAAGGTCTCTACTGCAGGTAGCCCTTCAAGATAATCTAAAGTAGCGGAAATTTGTTCCCGTACTGCGTTTTGATCATCGTTCCCTAGATCAAAAGAAACCGTTTTAACACCAACAAGCGGGCAATATCCACGCAAAGCAAAATTAGCCGCTATCCGAGCATTACCCGCAAGAGAAAACATGTTATCTGACAGCGAAGCTGAAAAGCTTTCCTCTGGAATTTGTTCCAACATATTATCAAGTTGACGAAGGTAATGTGTGAGTAATACCTTTAAATCAATATCCATATTTCTCCAGCCCAGATAGAGTTTTATATTTGCATAATACTGCAAATATAAAAAAAGTTGGAACAGATACAAGATTGAAATAACTTCCTAATACAAGCTTAGTGAGCGTTATAATCCATCAAAGTACTCAGAGTTTTAACCAAGCATTGGGGGGAAAGCAACAGAGCAAGAGTAAGCTTAAGCAACCTCTTGCCATTCAGGAAATGGATCGGGCAATGTGGCCCATACTGCTTTTCCTGCCAGCAATTCTTGATCGCTTAACAAGCAAGCATCCAACGCTTCTATCACAGCCTCTTTTTTCAGATTTTGGCCGATAAACACCAACTCCTGACGCATGTCGCCGAAAGGCTCTACCCATTGATCTGCTATTGATTCAAGATATTCTGGATCTTGTGGCCATTTATCCTTAGGTACCGCTTTCCAAAACATGCCTGCAAAACCATGATGCGCAATACCGCCCGCCTGACTCCATTGACCAGCAAACTCTGGACGAGTCGCTAACCAAAAATAGCCTTTCGAGCGCAGCAATTTCCCAAACGCCTCAGTGTTATGAAGGAAATCAAAAAAACGCTGCGGATGAAAAGGTCGTCGCGCTAAATATGAAAAGCTCCCAATTCCATATTCTTCCGTTTCTGGCACATGCTCTCCACGCATTTCTTTTAACCAGCCAGCTGCTTGTTGTGCTCGCTCAAAGCTAAACTTGCCGGTTCCCAACAATCGTTTAGGCTCTATTTTGCCTTGATGAATTGGGATAATCTCCGCTTCAGTATTAAAGCTACGAAGGATGGATTCTAATTGTCGTAATTCCGCTTCATTCACCAAATCGGTTTTACTGATCAAAATGATGTCGGCAAATTCAACTTGATCAATCAACAGATCCGCCACGCTACGCTCATCTTCTTCACCAAGGGATTCACCGGTTTCTCGCAAGGATATTGCAGCGTCATAATCCTTCATAAAATTCACCGCATCCACGACAGTGACCATGGTATCTAGGCGAGCGATATCAGATAGACTCACACCGTCTTCATCCGCAAAAGTAAAGGTCTCTGCTACGGGCAAGGGCTCAGAAATACCGGTTGATTCAATCACTAAATAATCAAAACAATTGTCTTCCGCAAGCTTTCGTACCTCAATAAGCAAATCTTCACGTAAGGTGCAGCAGATACAGCCGTTGCTCATTTCTACTAATTTTTCTTCACTACGATTCAACGACACTTCTTGCTTAATCGTCGTCGCATCAATATTGATTTCACTCATATCATTAACAATCACCGCAACTTTTAAACCATCACGGTTATTCAATATATGGCTTAAAACCGTTGTTTTACCTGCACCTAAAAAGCCTGATAAAACTGTAACTGGCAATTTGCCTAGCATACTTTCCATAACTCTCTCCTACAGAACAAAATGTTATGATATAACATTATATAAAATCGAGATAGACGCTTTTTAAAGAAAACCTGATAGAAAGAAAATAAGCTTTACAAAAGAACAAAAAAGCCCTCTAAAAAGAGGGCCTTATGCGAAAACTAGAAAGTAACTGGAACGTGAATTTATGCTGTTTTTGCTTAATTAGCATCGGTAACCTTTGATAGCAAATCTGGATTGGTAATCAGGTTTCTTACACCATGAGCGTGATCTTCTTGGTAGATATTTTGACTATCGCACCAGTCTCCTACTGATTGAATATCAACCTTTGCCACGTTAGGGCGGACATTCCAAGTCACTTGGTACGGTGACGCTTTTTCATTGTAACTGGGGCCTGTTGTAGAACCTGCATAAGTCACTGGTGTGCCTGTGTTATTAGGAATGTGTGTCGCTTGATAAAGACCATTACGAAGATCGTGAGCCGTCAACGCTTTGAAGTTAAGCGCATTGTTATCATTCACAGTCACATAAACTTGAGTTTCTACACGAAGTTGAGGGCTTGCTTGTCCCTTGATAATACAGGCTCCTAAGGTTGGACCTGGTTCAACTTTTGCAGTGGAATACACGTAATGTACTTCAATGGTATCGCCAGAAAATAGTTCGCTATGCTTACTTTTACAGACAGCACCGCCCTTCAATGGCTCTAACTCTTGCTGACTCAATTGACCAGAATAAACATAACCAGTTTGAAATCCCTGTCCGTCGCCGTTACCGGCATACTTGGTAAACTCACCGCCTTTATGTTCAGCATTTTTATGAAAGTGTATATTGCAGAGGTTCATATTGCTCGAGACTGGTGCTTGTGCAAAGGTTTGAATATTACGGCCAAACTTTATATCGATGTCTCGCGGTGATTGAGGTCCAACGCCTTGCCCCTTTGTACTTTCTTGTAGCGCTTGACGCTGCTTTAATATCACGTCATCCGACACTGCAACTTGATTAGCGGCGAACGCTGCGCTCGAAAGCAAACTTAAACCAACAAAACGAATTGTGTTACGCAATATCATTGATTACTCCTGTAATATTTAACCGTCCAAATTTGTATTAATGTGCTGTCAATCTTACTCACATAAGGCAGTCTCTTAATTATATGACGACAGTCTAAAGGAAGAACGTCAGATAAAAAATCTTTATAAAACCCTTTCACTAGAGCACTTAATATCCTCATTTTTTAAAAAATATCTGTCTTTTTGAGCGTTTTTTTTTCCATCAAATGAAAAATTAAATTCCTCTATTAAACAAGGTCAAGGAACCGAGTTGCAGCAAGCGAAAAAAAACACGACAATAAGAAACTAAAATCTAAAAAACAAACAAAAAAGAGAACGAAATGCACTTAGATGAGATAGATTTGCAACTACTTGCCTTAATTCAAAGTGATGATAGTATTTCAACAGAGGCTATGGCCCAGCAAGTTGGCTTATCAAAAACGCCCTGCTGGCGACGAGTTCAAAAACTAGAAAACGCAGGATTTATCAAGCGTCGTGTCGCGCTTTTAGACGCAGACAAACTAGGACTTGGCGTATCGGTTTTTGTACAAGTTAAAACCAATCAGCATGACGCAAATTGGGCCGATGAGTTTGCTCGCGTTGTGGCCGAGTTCCCTGAAGTGGTGGAATTTTACCGCATGGCAGGTGAATACGATTACTTACTTCGTGTGTTGGTAAAAGACATTCCAGCCTACGACAAATTTTATAAACGATTAATTAGTGCCACCGCATTAACCGACGTCACCTCAAACTTCGCCATGGAGCAAATCAAGTGGACAACTCAGTTGCCCTTGCCCAGCATGAAAGATTGAGTGATAACTGGTTTATTAATGCGGCAAGCCAAATGAGGAAAGAAACATGTCCATTGCTGCCGCAGAAAGCACTCTAAATCAAAGTGAGACAAACCAACGCACAGAAAACCACGGCACAAAAGAACTATCTAATGAAGAGGCTTTGTTTGCCCGCATTCGCGACGGTATCATCGGCAAGAACACACAAATAAACACACCCTTTGGCGCAAGAACCTTGACCTACGCAGACTACACCGCCTCTGGCCGCAGTCTAGACTTTATCGAAGACGCTATTCGCCACAGCGTCTTACCGCTTTACGCCAATACTCATACCGAAGCCAACGCCACCGGCCAACAAACTACCGCTTTTCGTGAACAAGCTCGCCAGCAAATTCGAGAAGCCGTCAACGCATCAGAAGAAGACTTGGTGATATTTTGTGGCAGCGGCGCCACTAGCGCGATTAATACCTTAATTAGTCAATTAGGCTTACGTCAATTGAGTGAATCTGACAAATCAGATGTATGCGTTTTTATTGGACCGTATGAACATCACTCCAACGAATTGCCTTGGCGAGAGCTGGGCATTGAAGTAATCAGAATCCCAGAGTCAAAAGACGGTGGCGTTTGTTTAATCTCCTTAGAAGAGCAATTACAGGCAAAACAAAATAAATGCCTCATCGGTAGTTTCAGCGCGGCATCCAACGTCACAGGGATTTTATGCAATCAAGACGCAATCACGACCTTGCTGCATCGCTATAATGCCCTCGCTTTTTGGGATTTTGCCGCGGCCGCGCCTTATGTTGCGCTAGATATGAACCCAAGCAAAGACCAAGCACTTGCCAAAGATGCGATCTTTTTCTCTACCCATAAATTTATCGGCGGCCCGGGTACTTCAGGTATTTTGGTCGTTAAAAAAGTCATCATAACTAACCAAAAACCAAGCCTTATTGGCGGTGGCACGGTGTCTTTTGTGACACCTGAAGATCACACATTTTTACCGATTGGCGAGCGTCGAGAAGAAGGCGGTACACCGGGAATTCTAGAATCCATTCGTGCCGGTTTGGTATTTCAGCTCAAACAAGCTGTTGGTGACAAAACGATCGAAGCCCGTGAACACGAACTCGTACAATTGATCGACAAGCATTGGCATGACCACCCAAACATTGAACGCTTAGGTCATGCTGACGCAGCGCGTTTGTCGATTACCGCTTTTCGCATTAAAACCGACTTTGGTTACTTACATCACGGTTTTGTCACCGCTGTACTGAATGATGTGTTTGGCATCCAAGTTCGAGGCGGTTGCTCTTGTGCTGGGCCTTATGGCCATCAGCTTTTAGGTATCGACAAAACTGAATCGGAACGTATTCAAGAAGCACTGAGAAAAGGTGAGAAACTGGTAAAACCGGGCTGGGTTCGTTTCAATTTGAATTATTTCTTAGACAATGCAGAAGCGGTGTTTATTTTAGACGCTATCGATTTCGTCGCGAAACACGGCACGACCCTATTGCCTTATTACGCTTATGACCAAGGCACTGATTTATGGCGTTTCCAAGGTGAATCAACCAAAGCTAAGTCGCTTAATGAGCTATTGTTGTTGCAACCAAAAGTGCAGCATCCAAAAGCTGAACCAAAGCCAAGTCAAACGGAAGATAGAAACACTTATCTAACGCGTGCTGAAGAGATTGTAAAAGACTGCCTAGCAGGTAAATACACACCGCAATCACAGCCTTTTAATAAAGAGTTTAACGACATTAAACGCTTTGTTTTGGCTGAGGATCTTGTTTAATTAAACGATCCAGAAAGGTGCTATTACTTACTTTTTACTGCTTAGCCTTTTTCTAATTAGTACCATTCTGGATCAAATTAAACTGCATGCCAGTACGCAAAATACCGGTGCTCAATACGTTAGCTCTTAAACCACCGCGATGAAGCCAAGCTCTCACGACTTGTGGTGATGATATCGAATCATTGGCTAGGGATTTTCCTAGCGAGCCACAAGGTTCACACAGTTCGACTCCGTAAAAACGTACATTACCAATAGAGAACTCTTGACCAACTAATTGGTTAAGTCGCACGCCTTGGGTCACTATGTTTCTTCTGGTCGCAGAAAGACCAATACTTTGTCCAAAATTAGCATTAAAAGCTGCGATTTCTTCACTTTCGACAAAGGTAATATTTGGGCCGTCTGTGCCCTTTTTTCCGTAATATCTGTCGCCTACGATGCCTTTACCCGCATCAACTTTGACGGCATCAATCCCTATCTGGGATTGTTTGGATTTTTTCGACACGTAAATTGCTTGAATCACCCTTTGTCTCCTAAGACAAGTCTGTCACTGGTCGATTATGACATACGCACTTATTAAAAACCTCCACCAAAAGATCAGTTATTAAGAAGGCTATTCTTCTTTAGTAGGACTGATATGGTACAGATTTAATTTAACCACTCCAATCCGTCATAAGGTTTAGCTTTTAAAGACTTAAGACGCGTAGCAAGGGAACCTGAATGCAGTTCTAACTTATGGCCATCAAGGTCTTCAATATATAAAGAATCCCCTTCACTGCTATTTACTTGCCATTGCTTCACTGCTTGAAAAGCATTTTTTTGCTGAATACGAGACATGGCTGATGAGTCAAAACTAAAAGCAAAATGCGTGTAATCCCGACTAGGTTTGGCTTCACCCAGTGATAAACAAAGCCAACAATTCCCGTATGACAAATAGGCACCCGTATTCCAACGTACTTCTGCTTTAAAACCGAGCAGGTGACAATAAAATTCGAGAGAGGAATCGAGATTCGTCACACTCAACGTCAGATGATTAAGGCCTTTACCTTGTTCAGCATAAGATGATTGAAATACTGATGAGTCATCAAGCGATGCCACCATGGCGTAAATCTTAGTGGCTTTTTCGAAGTGATTCAGTTGCTGTTCTTCAATCCACCAGCGAGCAACAGCCATCAAGGTGATTGGATCATGGTTTTTATTGGCAAAAAAAGCATAAAACGATACCTGAACGCCGTCGCCTTTTTGTTTTATTTTTTCAGCACAAACCGAAAGAATCTTTTGCTTAATCTTAGTATTCACTTCTCTTACTCTCTTTCGAAAGGCAATATTGCGTAAATCCCACATGAGCATATATTGATTAAAAAGCACTCTATGCGACTAAAGTCTGACTTCTTATTAGACAACTGCCTGCTAAATTAATAAGGCGTATAACAATAATTATAAGGAGATCTACCGTGTCAGATCATAATATTAATGCAGAAAAATACTGGCAAGCAAACCTCAGGCTGATACTAGGCAGTTTAGTGGTTTGGGCATTAGCATCTTACGGTTGTGCCATTCTACTTCGTCCCATGCTCTCAGGCATTATGATTGGAGGCGCTGATTTAGGCTTCTGGTTCGCTCAGCAAGGTTCCATTCTCGTATTCATCATCTTGACCTTCTTCTATGCTTGGAGAATGAACAAGCTTGATGAAGAATTTGGCCTTCAGGAGTAAGTCGCATGGATCAATTTACTATCAATTTACTTTTCGTCGGCGGCTCTTTTGCGCTTTACTTCGGTATCGCATTTTGGGCACGAGCTGGTTCGACAAAAGAATTCTACGTTGCAGGCGGCGGTGTCCATCCAGTACTTAATGGTATGGCAACAGCTGCTGACTGGATGTCTGCAGCGTCTTTCATCTCCATGGCGGGTTTGATCGCAGCAGGCGGTTACGCTAACTCAACTTACCTAATGGGTTGGACTGGTGGTTATGTATTACTGGCTATGTTGCTTGCACCTTACTTACGTAAATTTGGTAAGTTTACCGTGCCAGACTTCATCGG
Source organism: Marinomonas sp. BSi20584 (assembly GCF_002792415.1). Lineage (NCBI taxonomy): Bacteria > Pseudomonadati > Pseudomonadota > Gammaproteobacteria > Oceanospirillales > Oceanospirillaceae > Marinomonas > Marinomonas sp. BSi20584. The sequence goes on along the minus strand of NZ_KZ454881.1, from coordinate 34,128 downwards.
TGATCGCTTCTACAGCAATACAGCTAGATTAGTAGCTGTCGCCTGTTTGATCATTGCTTCAGTTACTTATGTAATCGGTCAAATGACTGGTGCAGGCGTGGCATTCTCTCGCTTCTTGGAAGTAGATAACAACACAGGTCTTATGATCGCTGCGGTTGTTGTATTCTTCTACGCAGTATTGGGCGGCATGAAAGGCATCACTTATACGCAGGTTGCGCAATATGTGGTACTAATCATTGCTTATACCATCCCTGCCGTTTTCATCTCCTTACAGCTAACGGATACGTTTATCCCTGCTATCGGTCTTTTCTCTAATCACACTGAATCTGGCATGCCTTTGCTACAAAAATTAGATGAAGTGGTGAGAGAGCTTGGCTTTAGAGATTACACTGCCGATGTTGATAACAAACTGAATATGGTTCTGTTTACACTATCTTTGATGATAGGTACAGCGGGTCTGCCACACGTTATCATTCGTTTTTTCACTGTTCCTAAAGTAGCCGATGCTCGTTGGTCTGCTGGTTGGGCGTTAGTATTCATTGCTTTGTTATATCTAACAGCACCTGCTGTTGCGTCTATGGCTCGTTTGAATCTATTGACCACTATCTATCCTTCTGGCCCAACGGCGGCACCTATTGAGTACGCTGAGCGTCCTGATTGGGTTCAAACATGGGAAACTACCGGTCTTATCAAGTTCGATGATAAAAACGGCGATGGCCGTGTACAGTTCTACAACGATGTTCCTGCCTTTAAAGACGAAGCAACAGCTCGTGGTTGGGCTGGCAATGAGTTAACGGTTAACGGTGACATTCTTGTATTGGCTAACCCAGAAATTGCAAACTTGCCAGGTTGGGTCGTTGGACTGATTGCTGCGGGTGGTTTAGCGGCTGCACTATCAACTGCTGCTGGTTTACTATTGGCGATTTCGTCTGCGATAAGTCATGACTTAATAAAAGGATCGATAAACCCCAATATTAGTGACAAAGGAGAACTCAGGGTTGCAAGGATATCCATGTTCGTTGCCATTGTTGTGGCAACCTATCTAGGCATGAACCCACCGGGCTTCGCGGCTCAGGTAGTAGCATTAGCATTTGGTATTGCTGCAGCCTCTATCTTCCCTGCTCTAATGATGGGTATCTTCTCTAAACGTGTGAATAGCACAGGTGCTGTCGCTGGTATGCTAGCGGGTCTGATTTCTACCTTGGTTTATATCTTCTTATTCCTTGGCTGGTTCTTCGTCCCAGGTACAGCATCGTTCGCCAATACTCCTGATAATTGGTGGTTCGGTGTATCACCATTGTCATTCGGTGCCATTGGTGCGGTGATTAACTTTGTGGTCGCATTCACTGTATCTTCGATGACAGCGCCACCACCAAAAGAAATCCAAGACCTTGTTGAAAGTGTTCGTTACCCTCAAGGTGCAGGCGGTGCAGTTGACCACTAAGGTTTAACAACAAAAAGCACTTCTAACCATTGGGCCTCACTTCTTTGTGAGGCCCAATTTCCCTATAATAAGAATCCACACAAACCAAAAAAGAGAGCGCTTATGTTTTGGGAACTCATTGCTACCGTTTTTGCCGGTATTGGCGGCGCAGGTATTGCTCTGTTGTTAAGAAAGATAACCAAACAAACTGCGCCGAAATGGCTGGTTCCTGTGTTTGCTGGTGCCACCATGCTTGGTTTTCAAATTCAAGGTGAGTACGATTGGTATGATCATCAAACGAGCTTACTGCCAGAAGGCGTTGTCGTTGTAAAAGCTGTTCAAGAAGAAGCCCCTTGGCGTCCTTGGAGCTACGTATTCCCACAAACTCTTCGTTTTATCGCTGCCGACATAGAGAATTCTGCAAAAAATAAAATTGATCCGAACCTTGTTCTAGTCGACTTGTACTTTTTTGAACGTCGCCACATGGCGAAACGTGTTCCACAAATAGTCGATTGCGTACAAGGCGCCAGAACAGATTTCACTCAATCTTTCACAGCTTCCCCAGATTCAAAACAGCCATCAACTTCAACTTGGTACCCACTTGAAAGCGATGATTTATTACTAAAAGCGGTTTGTAGCGATCAAGTTTAGAAAAACTCTCTTTAACCTAAGCTTTCCTCATTGGCATAAAACATCATAACTCCTCATAATATCGATCTATCCAATTGCGAAAGTCGATATTATGAACATCACTCCAGAAGAGCGCGACGCGGTTTACAAAACCATATTTTCTCGTCGTGATGTACGACGAGAGTTCAAACCCGATCCTATTCCGAACGATGTTTTAGAGCGCATATTATTGGCTGCACATCATGCGCCAAGCGTCGGTTTTATGCAGCCTTGGGACTTCATTCTTGTCACCAAAGCAAAATCCAAGACTCAAATTAAACAAGGTTTTTTACAAGCTCATGCCGAAGCGGCCGAACTGTTTGAAGGCGAGCGTAAAGAGCAATACAAAAGCTTCAAATTAGAAGGCATTGAAGAAGCGCCATTGGGTATTTGTGTGACATGCGATCGCAACCGGACGGGCTCTGTTGTACTAGGACGAACCGCGAAGCCAGAAATGGATTTATTCAGTTCTGTGTGCGCGGTACAAAATCTATGGTTAGCTGCGAGAGCGGAAAACCTTGGTGTTGGCTGGGTCAGTATTGTTCATGACAAGGTGATACGCGATACGCTAAATATTCCTGAATCCATCGATATCATTGCCTATTTGTGCGTGGGTTATGTGGACATATTTCATGACACGCCAGACCTAGAAAGGGCTGGCTGGTTACCAAGACGAGATGCTAGCTCTGCAATTCATTATGATTCTTGGCCAGAACCAACTAAAGAATAATTCACGTAAAAAAATAGCGAGTGCAGAGACAAAATCTACCCTCGCTCTAGTCCTATGAAAGCGCCTTATCTAAAGCCTCGATCAACTGATCCATTTCTTCGTCATTCGTATAATGAACAAATGACAAGCGAACCACGCCCGTACTTGTGTCCACCCCCATCGCTTCTAGCAAACGCACGGCATAGAAGTGCCCTGCTCCACAAATAATGCCTTGATCAACTAATTTCTGCGCCAGTTCCTGAGGTGTTTGTCCTTTGGGAATAATCGACACCGTGGCGGCTCTCTTCGCAGGATCTGCCGTTCCAAGTAAGGTCAACTTAGGATGTTGATCGACAAAGCGAAGCAACTTGGCCAACAAGACTTGTTCGGCATCATGGAACAAATTTCTCACGCGCAGGGCTTTTTCAGCACCAGAGTCCGTTGCATCGAAATGATGATCGTGCAAGGCATCAAAATAGTCCAACACTCCACGGCTTGCCGCCACTTGAGCATGATCTGGTCCAGCAGGCACAAACCATTTTTGACGATAAGCTTTGTTAAAATAATGCGCCTGATTACCCAATTTATCAGCCATGGCATCGCGAATGACCATCACACCAAGATGCGTTCCATACGCTTTATAAAGCGAGAATAGATAAATATCCGCACCTAATGCATCCACATCTGGCAAACCATGACCGGCAAAAGATACACCATCAACCACAGTCGCAATTCCCGCCACTTTCGCTCGTGCGCAAATATCCGCTACTGGATTGATTTCAGCGACAATATTTGAGCAATGAGTAAAGGCTAAGAGCTTGGTTCGTTCAGTAAAAAGCGTTTCTAAATCATTAATATCTAACGACCCTGTCTGTGCATCCACTTGCCATTCTTTAATCACGATTCCACGCGCTTCTAATGCACGCCAAACACCAATGTTTGCTTCATGATCTTGATTGGTCACTATGATCTCGTCGCCCGCTTTTAGAATCTTGCCAAAAGCTTGCGCCAGTACATAAGTATTCTGAGAAGTAGAAGGTCCAAGATGAACTTCACTGGCCTTCACATTCAAATAAGATGCTAAACGCTCGTGAGATAAATCCATCTGGGCACCGGCTTTTTGTGCCGCAGGATGAAGATGATAAGGCTGCAGTTTGGTTTCTCGATAATATTGATCTAAATGATCAATCACCGCCTGACAAGCATAAGAACCACCTGCATTATCAAAAAACGCCTGACCCGCTAAAGAAGGTTCTTTAAAAGCTGGGAATTGAGAACGAACGAACATCAAATCTAACCTAGGTGCCATAACCTTATCCTCCTATCGGGTGCAATCTAAAGTTTGTCATCAACAACAAACTTATATGATAAAAGTATAAATAATATGCCACACAAGTTGTTTGCTATTTACAGGGAGAATCACTAACGTAATACAAGATTTTTGTTTAAATTGAGCCTTTTATGAAAGAAATCACCCTAGACCGTACCGATTACAAAATAATCCAAGCATTAGAAAAAGATGGCCGCCTTAGCAATACACAATTAGCTGAAAGTATTAACCTATCGCAATCTCAGTGTTTAAGGCGCTTACGCCAGTTAGAAGAAATGGACATTATTAGTGGTTATCGGGCGCAGGTGAATTACCAAAAACTCGGCTACAGCGTCATGGCTTGGACATTAGTCACCGTCAGTAAAGATGTTCCCAATGCACGAGATAATGTGATGAATTTTCTGCAACAACAAAGCGCTGCTATTAGCGTACATGGTGTCACTGGAGACGTAGATTTGATGGTAGAAATTTGTGCTAAAGACATGACGCAATTCACTGACTTAGTAGTCAAACAACTTTATTCCCATGCAGACGTCGTGAGCACAAAATCCTACATACGTTTAGACACAGCAAAGCAAAATGGTAGCCCTTTGGGCAGTATATAAATAAGCTGAAAGCCTTTATATATATTGCTTTCACTCACTTACATAATGATTAACTGTCCGATTGATTAGTTTTTTTCAGGTATAGGCGTATTTTTTATCGTTTGTCTTATTTACCCATAGTTTCTACTATATAAGCATCAAAACGGAATAAGTTTTGACGCTTTTTGAAACAACCATAAACGAGGAATACATCATGAAAAACACTAAATCTGTTGCTGAGCTATTAGAGAACGTAAACACTTCTTATCTTACTGATGCTGAAAAATACGAAGCTATCGCTCGTGCAGAACGCGCTGAATATATCATTGCTGGTATCTCTTCTGCTGTTCAAGCCGTTAAAAATGTAGCAATCAAATTGAAATCAGCACTTGTATCTTCTTCTGCTCAACACGCTTAATAGATCAATACGCTGTAACAGTTAAGTTCACTAGAAAGTTATTGGGTAAGCATCTGTTCTCAAAACAGATATTTTGGCTTACTCCAACAGGCTTGTAAGGAAATGGCGCTAGAATAAAAACATTAAGCGCTTCCTGTTCCTACCTTATCTATCTAATCGCTCCAAGCAATTCTACTTCAATCTTAATTATTTTTTATTCACAGCTTTATTTTGTTTTTCGCAAGAACGTTCTATTGTTTGTTGCCAATCCCGTTTTAGCCCTAGTAAAAACAACAGTTCAACAAAGACAAACAAAGGTCCAATAATCAACCCAGTTATATCGTCCAAAAATGCCGGCTTCTTACCTTCAAAGTAATGCCCTACGAATTGAAATATCCAACCTACGACAAACAAACTAATCCCCGTGATTAACCATACGAATGTGCTTTGAACTGCTACAAACTCGGCGAACCCAATTATCAAAGCCAACAATATTGTCATTACAATGCCAATCATTTTGTTTAAGCGGACATAAAAAACACTACTGGCAAGGGCAATGATGAGAGCGGGCGTGAACACTATGTCGAGCAAGGTAAAATGTGGACGAGACATTAAAACAGCAATTCCAACAACTATCATCGGAATACCAACAAAATGCGTTGCAACATTACGACGATCTTGGTGGTAAAAAGCGTATTGGGACAAGTGTTCAAGCATGGTTTTCATTTTACAGACCTCTATTTTTATTATTTTATTGATATCAGTAAAACGCATTTCTAATGAATATTGAAGAAAATAATTGATATATCTTTAAAGGAAAAATTCATTTACTTAAAAAGAACCGTGCCTGCAAATCACAAACAACCTCTTCACTTCCGAATAGTGCCCACTCAAACCAATTATTCCATTCAAGCACTATCGTTTCCTTGCCCAACACCAACTCATAGCAGTCATAGTCGATACCTTTATCAAAGGCAAAAGGACTGTATTGTGATTTCAACTTCCAGCCTTCCTGCTTTAGCCTATCGATAAAGATATTACCTTTTTCTGTTTCTATATTTTCGAGAATCATTCGCTAATACACATTTTCCCTTTCAATGTCGTTACCGCTGAACCAATCAGTTTCACTCGATTGTTTGCTAAAAGCTCAACTTCTACAAAACCACCACGAGTCGACGCCTGGTAACCTTTAAGCTTATTTTTGTTAAGTCTTCCCTGCCAATATACCGCTAAGGCACAATGCGCTGAACCTGTCACAGGATCTTCGTTCACACCTACCCAAGGAGCAAAGTAACGAGAAACAAAATCCACTTCATTGGATGGTGACTTTGCTGTAACAATAACACCACGACCCGGTAATGCTTTTAAGCCATCAAAATTGGGGGTTAAATCTAATAACCTATCGTTGCTGTCAATTTCGATAATAAATTTTTCATCAAAGCGACCAAAGAACACAACGTTATTTGGATTAATTCCAAGATGCTCTAAGAGCATTACATGATCATCGACAATAGTGCTAAGAGTCGCTGCCGGAAAGTCCATTTCAATAATTTCATTTTGTACTGTAACCGATAACGCACCTGACAAGGTATCAAACACCAATGTTTCACCGCTCAAAACAAAGCCATTCTCCTTTAAAATATGTGCAACCGCTAAGGTTCCATGGCCACACAAGCTGACTTCTACCTTAGGTGTAAACCATCTTAATCGCATGTTACTTAAAGATAAAAATGCCGTTTCGGAAACAGCCATTTCTTCAGCAATGGAAAACATCAGGCTTTCATCAAGTGCATTTTCTGTTATGCACACGCCCGCGGGGTTACCTTTAAAAGGAACAGAGGTGAATGAATCGACTTGATATATATCTAGTTCCAAAATTGCATCCTTATATTGAACGATGAGGTTATTGAGTATCTAAATGACAATACAAAAAACAGACTGTCAGAGGAAGCCATTTCTTTCATATTCATGATGTGACTTCCTAGGCATAATATTGACCAGTAAAATTGAACAGATTCGAATAGGAAAAAAGAAATGATCACATGGCACTGTCAGGCATTTAGCGAGCTATCCAATTACACCTTATATGACCTACTGAAGCTTCGAAGTGATGTGTTCGTGGTAGAACAAAACTGCATTTTTCCTGATATGGATAATTTGGATACACTGCCTAATACGAGACACTTGTTTGCCTTACAAGATAACAAAGTGGTCGCTTATGTAAGGCTTTTGGCAAAAGGTGATTGTTATCCAGATCATAGCAGCATAGGTCGAGTGGTAGTCGCAGAAGAAAGCCGTAAAGATAAATTAGGTCACGTGCTAATGACGAATGCGATTAAAGAAACCCTTAACCTTTGGCCAGACAGTCCGATTAAAATTGGCGCACAATCTCACCTTAAACGCTTTTATCAATCCCACGGTTTTATTACAGTATCCGAACCCTACATGGAAGACGGCATAGAGCATTATGTTATGACGAGGGAAACTGAAGTAAGCCTTTAATCCGCAATCTCAGCTCAGGCAAAACGTCAGCCTCAAACCAAGGATTTTGCTTGAGCCAGCGATTGTTTCTTGGACTGGGGTGAGGCAATACTAATTTGCCTTGCTCTAGCCAATAACGCCATTGTTTTACTTGCTCAGTCACATTACCAGACTGACCTAAATGGTAGGCTTGCGCATAAGCGCCTAAAACAATCGTTAACTCAATATTAGTCAGCTGATTAAGCACAGCTTCTCGCCATTTGATCGAGCATTCAGGGCGTGGCGGTAAATCACCTGACTTCTTTCCTGCTGACGGTCCGCTTTTATGAATACTATTCCCCGGAAAACAAAACCCCATTGGGACGATAGCGACTTGCTGCTCATCGTAAAATTCATCAACAGATAACCCGAGCCATTCACGTAAGCGTTCGCCACTTAGGTCATCAAATGGCCGACCAATATCATGCGTCTTTTGCCCTGGCGCTTGACCAGCGATTAATAGTTTTGCATTAGGGTGTATTTGCAGAATCGGCTTGGGGGGATAAAGCAGAACATCAGCGCAATGCTGACAGGAAAGAACCGCGTCTTTTAGTACAAAAAATGCATCATGAGACATAAAAATTACCGTATAGAAAAGCACTGCTCGTGCGCAGTGCTTTTCTGATTTGAAAGGCGATTACATGTTGTTTAAGTAAGCCTCGATAAACTGACCTTGATTTGGTGCTTTAGGTGCGGTTTTAAAATTCAATACTTGATCATTAAGCCGTAACTTAAGCTCATCGGTAAAGTCACAGCTAATCGCTTTAAAATCTTTCGCTGTTTCTTTGAAGGCTGGTTTTGCCGCACATTGATCAGCGACTTTTGATGATACTTGCGCGCAATAAGCGGCAATGGCATAAGTACCCAAATCACTGTCAGAGATTTTATTCCAATCTACTTTGGTTGGTATCTCTGTACCACACTGCTTAGCCACATTGTCATCGGCTTCTTGTATTTTGTTTTTTTGATACGCTAAATGTTTTTCACGATTAAACATCGCCAATTTTTCTTGCACGCCTTGCTTTAATTGCTGATCATAAAGTGCAGAAATGGCTTGAACGGTATCCGCTTTCGCTTCATCTTTTTTGCCAAGGTAAATACCATCTTTGGTGTCTGGTAAATACAAGGTATAAGAACAGCAACCGTAGTTATTAGCGATATAAATCAACGATCTTTTTGAGCCGTCAAAGGTGTATTTGAGCCTTTGATCATCGCCCTGTTTGTTAATTTCGGTAAGAAAAACCACGCCATCAATTTCGTGATTCACGCCAGTTACTTTCACCAAAGCCTGTTTATTGTCAGTGGTCGGCGCAATGACGACGTTTACACCTTCGCCAGAAGTTAATTCCGTTGGATATTTAGCCAAGTCTAACGCGAAAACGGAATGGCTTAAAAAAAGCAAAAACACAGATAACGTCTTTTTCATCTCAAGTCCCTTTTAGATTGCGGTGCATTATTAAAAAAGTAGCAAAATCGCCACAATGTAGATTTGGGCGATATTTAAACACTTATCTTTCTGCCTTTCTAGGAATTTGGCAAAGTAGAGACTTCGCAAAGTTAACTATCAAATTATTAAATGCAAAAAAAAAACGGCTTCTGAAACATAAGTCAGAAGCCGCTTAATTATTTATTTAGTGCTTAGTGGTGATGACCACCAGCGCCGTGAACATGCCCATGCTCTAGTTCTTCAGCCAACGCCTCACGAACTTCAATGATTTCAACATCAAAGTTCAATGTTTTACCCGCCAAAGGATGGTTACCATCTAGCATCACGCCATCGTCTTCTACTGCGATAACGGTTACTGGCTGTTGGCCACCTGGAGTTTGTGCCATGAATTGCATGCCAACTTGGATTTCATCTACACCTTGGAAATTTTCAGTCGGTACTTTTTGAATCAATTCTTCATGAACAGCACCGTAGCCGTCTTCAGGAGCAACAGAAACAGCAAGCTTGTCGCCAGCAGCTTTGCCTTGAAGCGCTTTATCTAGACCATCAATGATGTTTTGAGCGCCACTTAGAAACACTAAAGGCTCTTGACCAACAGAAGAATCTAGTTCTTGGCCTTGTTCGTCAGTCAACGTGTAGTGCATGCTAACAACGGTGTTTTCTGTGATTTGCATTGTATTCTCCTAATGAACCAATAATAAATAATGAGGGAACGAGCGCTTGATACAAGCAAATCTTACATTTCAACAATAAGCGTTACACCGCCACAACACGAACCCAAACAATAGTTTGTGGCATTATGATAACGTCCCATAAGCTCAATAACTACCGTATAACCCTAGAAGTTTGGTACGTTCGACGATTTTTAAAGGGATATTTGACAAATATTTTAAAAAAACGCAAAAAAAATCCGAGCTGATCAAATTTAAAGCGAAATTTGATCAGCGAGTTAATCCTAAAATTGCAGGCCAATCCTAAAGTTGAAAGACAGATTGAATTTTTGTAGTCGTAAAACCTAACGAGGTATAAAACTTTTTCGCGCCATCGCGTGTGTCATTGGTACGAACTCGTAATACTATCTTCTCATCTAAAGCCCATTCTTTTGCTTTTTCGACCAAAGCTCGCCCCGCGCCTTTTAATCTTGCTTGATCCGCAACGGACAAACCTAGGATTTCTATAAAGTCCGCAGAAGCCGCTCGAAAGGCATGCTGAGCATGTAGCCAACCAATCAGTTGCCCATTGAATTCAGCGACCCAGACTTTATCATTGCTAGATAAAAGCAATCGCTCAAGACGCTTTATAGCAAGATTTTCTGAAACCTTATTTTGGTAACCTAATGCCGAAGCGACATCGGCAATGGCATTGGCGTCTTGTAAATTAGCTAATCGGATTTCCATTACTTCTTAGCACTCCATTTATTCATCAGTTTGCACAAAACTCATACACTCGGCGGCATGAACTGAGAAGTATCAAGCACATAAGACTTACCTAACCAACTAACCCCTTGAGTATGATCAACATAGTCATTACCTGTTAGTGGGTGGACGAAAACATCTAATGATTGGCGATTTAACATCAACCATGGAATGATCTTACCAAAGGTTTCTGCAGCGAATGAAAGCTGACAGCTCCAAACAGGATGCGGCCCTACTGGCTTTTGATGGAAACGCCCAACACGAATTTCGAACAGCTCACTAGCTTGCTCAGCTACTATTTTGGCCAGTTCAACACCCGCTTCGTCACAGTAATAAAGATGCGCATGAAACGCTTTGATATCGTCATTTAAAGGAAGTTGGATCATCGTACCGCCTAACGTTAATAAGTAGTCAACTGAAGAAAAACAAGTTTAGCATTAGTTTCCACTCACCAAGAATCTCTTACTAAATAAACAGTATTTCTTGATGTGAAATAATCTCTCACTAAAACAACCTTCCTTATGAATTACGCGACCTAAGTCGTAGAGGATTGTTGTATCGGCTGTGTTACATTTATATAAAAATAAGACCCAAAAGTCTTAAGACAAACAATAATGACGTATCAGCCTAAGTTCAGGTGATTTATTCAATGACTGTTTTCTGGATTCTGTTAGCCATTCTGTATGTTCTCGGTCTATTCTGGATCGCCATTTGGGGCGACAAAGAAAGTCCAACAGCAAAAAAACTGACTCGTCATCCGTTGGTCTACAGCTTATCACTGGCTATATACTGTACAGCATGGACGTTTTACGGTTCGATTGGTGAGGCTTCACGGTCGGGCTGGAGTTATTTACCCATTCTTCTTGGCCCAATTTTACTGTATTTATTTGCCTTTCCTGTACTCAGAAAGATGATTACGGTCAGCCGTAAACAAAACATCACTTCTATTGCTGACTTTATCTCTTCTCGATATGGCAAACGCCCAATGACCGCACCTTTGGTCATACTGATTAGTATGCTCGCGGTAATTCCTTACATTGCCTTACAGCTAAAAGCCATCGGCTCAAACTTTGCACTTTTTGTCAATCAGGATGAGTCTTCAACCAGTTTTGTTGTCTTAGTGGCGACTATTTTAATTGGTATTTTCGCCATGCTATTTGGCACTCGAAAAGTCGAAGTTACTGAATATCGTTCAGGTATGATGCTAGCGATTGGTGCTGAATCCTTATTTAAACTTATCTCTATTGTTGCAGTGGGTATTGTTGCGGTTCTTATGACTCAAGAGTTTGATATAAACAAACTCAGCAAAAATGTCGATTTCACGGTATGGAACCCTGAGCAGTTTTTGTCCTTCACATTTCTAATGCAAACCTTCATGTCGGCGGCGGCGGTGATTTGCTTGCCTCGCCAGTTCCATGTCACCGTAGTTGACCATCAAAATAATCGTCAATCCAACATGGCGCGTTGGTTATTCCCTTTATATTTACTGATTTTTGCAGTCCTCATTCCACCAATAGCCATTGCAGGTCAGAATCTTTTCTCTGCTGATATAAACCCTGATACTTATGTCATTCAGTTCGCCTTAACGTCTGATAACCTTCCTTTGCAAATGTTAATTTTCCTAGGTGGAATGTCGGCTACTACTGCGATGATTATCATCGCTACTTTTGCCCTAAGCATCATGATCAGTAACGACGTAATCTTACCTCTGATGTTGGCTAGAGCCAGCGCGCAGCAACAAGCCTTGCCTCTATATCGTCGTCGGATATTGCTAATTCGCCGCTTAGCCATGATGGGGATATTGCTGTTATCGTTTTTGTATTATCAAAAAATGGCCAATGCTGAGTCATTAGCAAACACAGGCATATTGGCTTTCTCTCTCGTGTTACAGCTTATGCCTGCCGTACTAGGTGGTCTTTATTGGAAACGCGCCCATGCCCATGGCGTTTATACAGGCTTAACCTTCGGTTTCTTGTGTTGGGTATTGCTCATGATGCTGCCTCTAACAGGTAATATGGATTGGGACTTAGAAAATGCCCAGTCGCGCTCAGAACTTATTAGCTACGGCGCTTTTATCAGCTTACTAGCGAATATTTTTGGCTATGTGGTTGGCTCTTTATTATCCACCGAGCGCTTGATAGACCGTATCCAAGCCACCGCTTTTGTTAGCCCAACCACAGAGCTGGAAAAAGGCTTCTTCAAACCCAAGAGCAAGGCTACTAATGGCGATTTTTTTGTTTTGCTGGAAACTTTTTTGGGCAAACAAAAGAGCCAGCAAGTTCTGTCGAATTTTGAACAAGATTACAGCCAAACCATCCCACCAAATGCTTCTCCAAATCGTTTATTTGTTGACTACTGCGAACGCATTTTAGGTGGTGTGTTAGGTGGTTCTTCGGCTCGTACCATCATTAATTCCATCTTGATTGATAAACAAATCAAGGTAGAAGAAATGGTGACTTACTTGGATGAAACTACCCAAGCCATTCAGTTTAGCCAAAACTTACTCTTCGTTTCCATGGATAATTTAGACCAAGGCATTAGTGTGGTCGATAAAGACCTACGTATTGTCGCTTGGAACAAAACCTACCTATCTCTTTATCCTTATCCTGAAGGTATGTTGACTGTTGGGTTGCCAGTGGAAGAGCTAATCCGCTTTAATGCTGAACGCGGCGAGTGTGGTGTAGGTGACATAGAAGAACTGGTTAACAAGCGTTTAGAGCATCTTAAAAAAGGTAGCACGCACCGATTCTTACGTCGTCGAGCCAGTGGTCGAGTCATCGAAATGGTGGGTAATCCTCTGCCTGACGGAGGCTTTGTAACCAGCTTTACCGATGTCACTGAACACATTGAAAGCCAGCAAGCCTTAAAAGAAGCCAACATAGACTTAGAAAAGCGTGTCGAAGCTCGTACGGTAGAAGTGCAAGGCGTTAACCACGAACTCATGCAAGAGATAGAACGACGTAATCAGGCTGAAAAAGCTCTGATCAGCGCCAAAGCAGAAGCCGAGCAAGCCAATGCGTCAAAGACAGAGTTCCTCGCCTTAGCCAGCCATGACATTTTACAGCCATTAAACGCCGCCAAGCTCTATATGGGGATTTTGCAATCCACAGAGTTGCCAGACAACACCAACCAAGTCATTGAAAAATTATCCGATTCATTAGAATCAACCGAAGCACTTATATCAACCCTACTTGAGATCGCCCGCCTAGACCAAGGTGCCATTCAACCCAAGTTAGTGGATTGTAATCTGCAAGATATTCTCGCTCCTATTGTTGCTGAATTTGGAGTTATCGCAGACAGTAAAAACATCCGTTTAACTACACATTTAAGGCCTTTTAGAGTTCATACAGATCCTATTTACTTACGCCGAATCATTCAAAATTTTGTCTCTAACGCGGTGAAGTACACGCAAAAAGGACGCGTATTAATAAGTGTAAGACCACGTGCTGGCGTCGTGTATTTACAAGTATGGGACACGGGTGTTGGCATACCAGCCACCGAGCAAAAGAAAATATTTGATGACTTCTATCGCTGGGAAAATACCCAAGAGCCCGGCATGGGATTAGGACTAGGGTTAGTTCGTCGGATGCAGAAACAACTAGGCTTAGGTACCGAAATACATTCTATACCTGGCAAAGGTAGCTGCTTTAGCATCGGTATTCCTTTGGCTCAAAGTGATCACATTATTGATTTTTCAACCTCTCAAGCCACAATTACACCACAAGAAAAACTGGCTCATTGCTATGTTTGGTGTATTGATGACGAAAAAAATAACCTCATCGCCATGAATACGCTGTTAACTCATTGGCAATGTGATTGTCGCACCTTTAACCGCTTTAATGATGCCTTAGATGCAGAAGGAGAAGCAGAGTTACTATTAGTGGATTATCATCTTGATGATAATAAAGATGGCTTGTCTTTGATTAAAGCACTTCGAGCCCGTGCTGGAAAAAGCATTCCAGCAGTGTTGATCACCGCCTTACGCGATCCTGAATTAGTTGAGCAATGTAAGCAACAGAACATTACCTACATGGCAAAACCAGCAAAGCCCGCAAAATTACGGGCTTTGGTTCAACATATCCATCAATTGAGAGAAGACGCGAAATAACAGATATTAATTCGTTTTAGGCAGACTTAAACCACAACCTGCGAGAATAATACCGCTCACAGTATCACCGATACGCTGTAAATTTTCATCTCCCAAGGATTCAATTCCGCTTAAGGCTAGCACTTGCGCCTCAAAATCTGCGTAATGCTGAGTGGTTGCCCAAATCATGTAGATGACACTAGCAGGGTCGCATTGACGCATTTTTCCTGCATCCATCCAAGATTGAAGTAAGGCTACGCGAGATTTAAACCATGGCTGTAACTCTTCTTTTAGGTAGTCGCCAATGTGCAGTGCTCCACCAATCACTTCCATAGCGAACAAACGAGAAGCAACCCCTTTATCAAAGCTTTGCTTAAGTTTAACGCGGATAAAACTGTCCAATACAGCGGCTGGATCATCGTTGATAGTCGCCTTATCAAACAAATCATTCCAACCCATCAAGGTCTGATCAAGTACTTGCTTGTACAAGTTAGCTTTAGATTGAAAGTAATAAATAATATTTGGCTTGGGTAAACCTGCGCGTTCAGCTATGTGCTGAAGGCTGGCACCGTTATAGCCTTTTAAGCCGAATTCAATTTCAGCGGCTTCTAATATTTTAACAAAGACTTCTTCACGGTGGTTTTGACGTTTGCTCATGGGGGAGTTAAGTCCTTATTTGTATTGTCCCGTTACTATAAAAATATCTATAACACTTTAATAAAAACTAAACCGCTCCTCATGACGAAAAACCAATAAGAAAGCGGCTAATTATAAATACTTATTTCCAAGATCAAGCCAACAGCGCAGTCAACTCTTCCGCTGTCGATAGCTTACCCTCGTCTTCAATATTCGGAAAAACGGCTACAGTAATCTTGTCTGCCACAAGGCTTGGTAGCCATTCAGTTTTAAACGTCTCAAGGGAAACAGACACAGGCTCACAGTCGTCCCAATCTTCAATAGCCCACTGGCTGGCAAATTCTGCATCTGGCCAAACCATCACACAATCGCCATCGTCAGCTTCAACCATGACGAAACCTTCTTCGTTACTCAAACTCCAGACTAGCTCTGTGGCTTTTACTTGCTCAACAAAATACGCTAAGCGTTCGCTGTCAGGCGCAACTAAAAGTTGAACGCGTTCTTCCATCGATAATTCTTTCATTTTTCAATCTCTCTTAAAGCTTTGTTTAAAAGTAAAGCACTTCATCTTCTGTTAACGCACGGAACTCGCCAGCCGGCATGTCGGCATCCAGTGACAACGGACCAATTTGATCGCGATGAAGCTCTTCAACTTTATTGCCTACTGCTGCCAACATGCGTTTTACTTGATGATATTTACCTTCTTGAATCGTCAGGTAAATATCACAATCGCTAATACGCTCAGCTACCGCAGGTAATGTTGGTTGTGACTCTCCGTTCAACATCACACCTGCTTCTAATTGTTTCAAATCTTCATCACTAATTGGATCAGCCAACATCATACGATATCGTTTGTTACAAGCATTACGTGGTGAGGTAATTCGATGCAGCCATTGACCGTCTGTGGTTAGCAGCAATAAGCCAGTAGTGTCTTTGTCTAGACGACCAACAATTTTTAACTCTTGCCCTAGATGAGAAGGCAAAAGATCCAGCACCGTTGGGTGGTCTGGATCTTGAGTAGCACACACATAACCAGCAGGTTTATGCAGTAAATAGTATCCCTCAGATGGCCATGCCAAAAGGGTATCATCAAGGCAAATTTGATCCCCCTCTTGTACGGTGTAATTGGCTTTTTTAACCACTTCACCATTTACAGTTACACGGCCTTTTGATGCTGCAATTTTTGCAGCTTTACGTGCCAACTCGGTCACGTGGGATAAATAAAAATCAAGTCTCAAGGGTATCGCCTATGGCTTTGTTAATTAAATTTAAGAGAATACTTCGTGGGTGGTTTCAATTTCTTTGTAGAAAAACGTCGCGTTATGCAACATGCCGTTCGCACTACGAGAGTAACCAGGCACTTCACCAAACGGAATATAGCCCATATTGACATACATGTCGTGAGCGATGTCATCACTTCTAACTTCAAGCATTAGTAGCTGTCGTTGCATCGATGCCGCAACGCGCTCAACACCTTGCATCAGCATACCGCCCAAGCCATGTTCTCTCGCTTGAGTATGAACCATTAGCTTTTCCACATCACAACGATGTAATGCATTGGCTTTTGGTGACATGGCAATTTGCACACTGCCAACTACTTTATCGTCTTCACGGATCAATAAAACTTGGCGGGAGTTGGCTTGCAAATCATCGTTAATAGACAACCAATAAGCTTTCGCTTCGGATTCACTCATTGGCGGTAAAAAACCAATTGGCGCACCTGAATCGACGGCATCGCATAACAATTCGACAAGATCATCTAGGTAGGGGTTAAGGTTGTCTACTTTGAGTAATTCCAAACTCTTTTCCTCTGTCTTTTTGATTAGCGTAATAATACCTGAGCGAGGCTCAGTTAGGAAACGCCAGCATGAGTTAAGCAACCAGAAGACACAAAAATGATAAAAATACAGAACTTTAACTATTAGTTTCGACTGTGATAGTCCCTTAAGAACAACCGGTGAAGCAAAAAGTAAGCTCAAAGGCTGAGCTTACTCATTCTTATTACCTTAAGACATCATAAAACAAGGGCGCTTTCATACAAAAAAACAAGAAATACAACCGAAGTGAGCTACTAACAAAAAGTTATTTTAAATTAATTTGCTTTTAACCTTGATCAAAACCGTTACATTGATTAAATTTGTTCGCATAACAAAGATAAATTCGCAATGCGAACACAAATAACTGTAGCCATCACTTTTATTGATACATAACCATCTAATAAAAAGAGAATAATATTATGGAAGCAATAACCAATTTTTCCGTGCGTATTGTACAGCGATACTTGCCAAGTGCTTTTGTACTCGCTGTCATACTCACAGCCATCACCTTCGTATTAGGAATTGCTATTGCTGGCCAAAGCCCCATGGCTATGGTTGGTTATTGGGGAGATGGATTTTCCAAATTATTTACCTTCGGGATGCAAATGGTCCTAGTCTTATTGACTGGCTATGTTCTAGCAATGACACCAATTGTAAAAAATGCACTCAATGCTTTGGCAAAACAGGCCAGCACGCCCAAACAAGCGTTAGCCCTTACCATCTTAGTTAGCTTCGTTTGCTATTACCTAAACTGGGGCTTTGGTATGGTGGCGGGCGCCATTTTAGCAAGAGCAATGGGGCGTAGTGTAAAAGTACATTTCCCTCTCATTGTCGCCGCAGCTTATGGCGGCGAGTTAGTACGTGGCCCTTCTTCTTCCATCCCTTTGGTTATTGCAACTCCTGGCCACTTTATGGAGAAATCAATCGGGATTGTACCTGTATCACAAACACTATATTCAAGCTGGAATATAGCGCTAACCATCGTCCTTTTGGTCTTATTGATTGCCTTTTTTATGCTACAAAAGCAACCAAAAGAAATCATTTTGCTAGACGATAAGGAAGATGACGATATTGAAGTAAAAGCATTTGAGGGAAAAATGTGCTTTTCTGACTGGATCGAGCACAGCCGACTACCCACTTTGTTTTTAGGATTATTAGCCGCAAGTTATTTAATCGCTAAGATCATCAACGGCAGCTTTAGTCTTGATCTAAATAGCATGATTTTAATCTTTCTGGCGCTTGGATTAATACTTCATAGAAACTCCGCATCTTACCTTCATGCTGCTGAGTTAGCGGTAAAAGCTGGGCGAGGCATCATCGTTCAGTTCCCACTTTATGCAGGCATAGCAGGCATGATGACCAAAGCTGGATTAGTCACCATTTTTTCCAATGCCATTATATCGGTCGCAACAGTCAAGACATTTCCAGTACTTACCTTCTTATGCGCAGGTATTGTGAACTTCTTTATTCCATCAGGTGGTGGCCAATGGGCGATTCAAGGTCCAATTATGATGCAAGCGGCCTATGAATTGGGAGCTGATCCGGCCCTAACCATTATGGCCTTTACTTGGGGAGACGGTTGGACAAATCAAATTCAACCATTTTGGGCGTTACCATTATTAGGTGTAGCAGGGCTTTCTGCACGTGACATAATGGGGTATTTAGTTATTTGGCTAGGGATTTCCGGTATTGCGATTGCTGGAACCTTTATGATACTGATGTAAGTATTTTCTTGATAAAAAAGTGCCTAACTTTATGGGGTCACTTCTGCCGCTTCATAAATAGGCACTTTTTTATTTATTCATTAAATACTTTTTGCCCCATTACGGTTTCAATTAAGTCCTTACCGGTTGAACCTTCAAATTTTTTCCATATCAGAGGCAATGCCCCAAATAGATAGACTAGAAGACCAAGCATTAGATTTAGAGCAATAAGAGTAGTCTCTCCTGACTTATTTCAACTATATAGAGATATATAATTCATGAAACCTTTTGTTTACAACGCTCTTCCATCACGCGTGATTTTTGGCTCCAATACTTTATATCAAATTAAAGACGAACTAAGACTGCTAGGAAAAAATCGCGGACTAGTCTTATCTACAGCAGGCCAACATAAGGCAGCCAGTCAAGTTTCTAATCTACTAGGAGAGTTTTCCGTAGGTTGCTTTAATGGTGCAGCGATGCACACTCCTACCACAGTAACAAATGACGCACTGAAAATAGTAATGGAAACTAAAGCCGATTGTATAATTGCCATCGGTGGCGGTTCCACTATAGGTTTAGCAAAGGCAATAGCTCTTCATACAAACCTACCACAAATAGTTATTCCAACGACCTACGCAGGTTCAGAGGCGACTCCAATCATTGGTCAAACTGAAAATGGAGTGAAAACAACTCAGCGCACCCTTAAGGTATTACCTGAAGTCATTATCTATGATGTAGAGTTAACTAAAACGCTACCGGTACCTATAACAATCACATCAGCAATGAATGCGATAGCTCATGCTATCGAAGCCCTTTATTCTAAAGACGCCAATCCTCTTATCTCTATGTTAGCCGAACAAGGAATAGAAGCTTTGGCACATGCAATTCCGGTTATCTACCACTCTCCACTAGATAACTCAGCTCGCTCTGATGCTTTATTCGGTGCATGGGCTTGTGGTACGTGTCTTGGGGCAGTAGGTATGTCTATTCATCATAAGCTTTGTCATACACTAGGCGGTAGTTTTGGCCTTCCTCATGCCGAAACGCACACTGTAATTCTTCCCCATGCTGTAGCCTACAACGAAAGCGCTACAACTGAAGTAATGGCAAAAGTCGCCAAAGCATTAGGGGTTAGTAATGCTGCACAAGGTCTTTACGATCTAGCAGCTCAACATGGCGCTCCAACATCTCTCAAAGAAATAGGAATGAATGCTTCTGATATAAATTTAGCTGTCGAAATAGCCTGCGCCTCGCCTTATTGGAATCCTCGACCTATAGAAGCAAATGCTATACATAATCTACTAAGTAATGCCTTCTACGGTAAACGTCCTTGAAAAACACACAGTCAGCAATAGCATTAATACACTACCAACTCTTTGAAAAAAAAGAAGGTAGTTTTGCCAAGTTGCATTATACAAAGCGATGGCCAGTTTTACTTGACCACTACACTATGCCACTACAATAAAAACTACTCTTAAATAGATGTTTATGAAACGGCTTAAACATTCCCCATGTAACGCCCTGGTTTATGGTTTACTGCGATAATCATATTTAAAGCAATGGCACCAACAAACGAGATAATGATTAAGGTGTAATCCACCACAAAAACAGACAACAGCACAATCATACAATCAACAGCCATCTGGAATTTCCCCATGGAAATACCATATTTTTCAGCTAAATAACGTGCCAAAATATTCATACCACCCAAGCTAGCGTTGTGGCGGAATAGCATTAAAAAGCCCACCCCCATCAAAAAACCACCCGCAATACTGGCATAAAATGGATTAACCTTATCGAAGGTAACCAGCATAGGCGTGATATCAGCAAAAACCGACAAACAAAATACTGAAAGGAAAGTTTTGATGGTGAATTCCCAACCAAAATGCAGAATCGCCAAAATATAGAAAGGAAGGTTGATCAAGAAAAACGCCTGACCAAAAGTCAAAGGAGTTGAATACTTCATCAAAAAAGCTAATCCAGCAGAACCACCCGTTAACAAACCTGCATGAGTAAAAAGGTTCACACCCAATGCAATTATCAAGGTGCCAAGAATTACTGCTTGAACATCCTCAAGACGAGTATGTTTTTTCATTTTTGGTAGTTCTGCTGTCGACATGAATTTCTCTTCGGATAAATCAATTATTGGTATTACAGGGGCGTGGATTTTAGAGAAAAACAGGCCTAAGACCAATATCAAAGCAGAAAGCAATTTTTAGCTAGTTTTTTAAAAGTGTCTTATTTTATGTACACCCAATTATGTAGCACAAATTCGATGAATGACTTTTCCCACAACACGCCTTGGAGACACCCACCCAATTCGTTCGGACTGCAGACTTTTATTACTTTCACCCCCCAACCAAAGCTGACCATCTGGGGCAATGTGCAATACTTTTTTGATAATAAATCCGTACAAAGCATGATCAACTACGACAAGATGGCCTATTTTGAGTTTTTTATGCCAACGGCTGGTAAACACAAAGTCCCCATCATTTAAAAATGGAGCCATACTTTCGCCTTGCACCTTAATTAAATGAAGCATGACCACTCCTTTATGCAATCTCTTTACTAAATTAATTTTTTTGAAACACGGCTTTTAATTTTTTAGATCTGGATAAACCACATCTAACATAGGTGGATAAGGACAAGGTGCTCGATAAGTTAGAACATCTTTCGTAAACCAAAAGGCTTCTGCAAAGTTATTCACTAAAGCAACCAACTTCTCCCCTTCTGCACGATCAATTCCCTGTTTGCACTTTGAAGCTTGCAACATGATGGAATGAACTAAGTCATGGACATTAGGAACTTGCTCAAATTGCGGCGCTTTAAAATAATCACCCCAAATAATCCGAACAGCTTCTTTCACTTCCGTACAAGCTGACTCTTTTTCGCTAACCAAACGAGAGATCTGAGCAAAATCAGTCACACCTAATGACTCTTTTTCCTCTACTTCTTTAATCAAGTCCATGAGGCGAACACTGCTCAGCGCCGCTAGTTGAGCGGTATAAGGATCATAAATTTTACACGGGATGTCACAATGAGCCTGTGCCGTTTTAAAGCCGATCACTTTATCTAATGTTTTTATCACACTATGCATCATGACTAATCTCCTCTCGCTCAAGTTGTTTACGGCGACGTAGTAACAGCTTATAAACAAAGCCGCCAACAATAATACTTCCCACAGCCAATACGGTTAAAACATGAATAAGATCACTCGCCCAATGTGAATCATCATGACCAGGATGTGCCTGAATCACTTGGCTCATGACAATAAAAACACTGAACAACATGACTCTAATAATGAATTTCATATCATCATTCCTTTCATTAACACCTGACAATTAATGACGCATCACAGCAGTTGATATAGACACTGCATTAGTCAACGACTGCATCAAGGCTCTACTTTGCGCAGAAACCTCCTTACTATAACTCTGAGTAAACAGCTCCCATTCAAAACGAATATGAGTTGCCGTTCTCATAATGAGATCACGCTGTTCATCATCCATATCAGGTCGGGCAATAATGGTTTGTAAGAAATTTACCGCACTTTCAAATTGAGTGTTGGCGGAAATAAAGTCACCCAAGGCAGTATAAGATTCGGCAATATTCAAAAAACTCACGGCAGCAGCTGCCACAGCAGATTCAGCATCTCGATAAAAATCTTCATCGAATGAACGCTCTGCTTGCATCAATGCCTGTCGATTTAAATCCACAGCATCAGTAAAAGCATGATTTGAATAAGCCCGGTTAGCTTGTCTCGTTAAACGCTCCCAGTCTTGCATTGTTTCCTCCACGATATGTTATGATACTAAATAGAACTTAATGAGAATCATTATCGTAAAAGAATTTTAAAAAATCCAGCTAATTTGAGAATAAATCTCATTTGAACGCATTTTTTACATTATGAAGGATCAGGTTAGATCAAAGTCGTAGACAAAAAAGAAAGGTAAAGAGAGGGAAATAAAATGAATCAGAAAAAGTAGCTCGCAATGCGAACTACCATTCAATTCCAACTTGAGCTTTTACGCCATTTGCAAAAGCGTGACGTTCATTGGCAATTTTACTGTGCGTATCAACACTGTCTAACAAAACACGTGGTGCTGTACGACCTGTCATCATTACGTTTTGATGAGCTGGACGAGAATTCAATGCGGCAATCAAATCGTCTTCGTTTAAATAGCCATATTTATACATGTAGGTGATTTCATCCAACAAAACAAAATGCACACTGGGATCAGACAAAACACTCTTAGCCAAGGCCCACGCTTGTTCAGCAGCTTCTTTTTCCAACTCTGGATTACGTGTTTCCCACGTAAAACCATGCCCCATGACATGAAAATCAACTAATGGATGAGAGCCAAAGAACAATTGTTCGCCAGTCGCCTTGCGCCCTTTTATAAACTGAATCACCGCACTTTTTTGCCCATGACCCAAAGCACGAGCCATGGTACCAAAGGCGCTAGAGCTTTTACCTTTGCCATTACCGGTTAATAAAATGGTTACGCCACGCTCTTCCGTTGCCGCAGCAATACGTTGATCAACAACTGCCTTTTTCTTCAACAAGCGCGCTTCGTTCTTTTCTGCTTGTTCTACATGTTGCTCTGTGACTTTTTGTTCAGGAGAAGGATCCGTCATAATTTGTCTCTTTAATGTCATTTTTTTGTACTGTTTTTTCTTGTACTGTTTTTTCTTGTACTACTTTTTCTTGTACAACAACCAACTTGGGTAATACAAATCTTTATGTATCGCGAACACCCTTAGTATAAAGACTAAAGCTACCGCGTAAATCGAGTTAAACTCATGTGTCGGTACGTTTTTTTCAAGTAGTACTAATAACAAAGCACCTAAAAATGCTGGGGTTGCGTAAAACTCTCGTCCTAAAACCAAAGGCGGACGATGACTCAAAACATCGCGAATAATGCCGCCAGCCACACCAGTGATAATACCCATAGTAATAGCAATGGTTGGCGGGAAACCTAGGTTCAGCACTTTTTCCGTTGCAACAACTGTAAAAAGAGCCAAACCAAATGAATCAGCATAATGAAAAACGGTTTGTCTATCTTCGATGAATCGAACCGTAAAAAACGCCAAGGTTGAAGACAAAAACGCCACCCATAAGTAAGACGTGTCTTTTACCCAATAAACCGTTTCAACAGATAGCACCGTGTCTCGAATCGTACCACCACCCAAGGATGTCACCATACCAAGGAATACCACGCTAAAAAGATCCATGTCTTTTTTACCGGACGAAATAACCCCTGTGATTGCAAACGCAGCAATCCCAAACATACCCAAAAGATATAGCAACATTTTTTATTTTTTCTCAATCGAACCTAAGACGATTTGGCGAATACCAAATCCAACATTAAAAAGCACCCGTTATTGACTAGATACCCAGTCACCAGCACCCAAACGCTTTAACATAACCAAATCTCCCTGAATGAAAAACTCCGTCAAACTACTGAAGCCCACATCTATTCGGTGACATTGATCCAAAGGCCACTGACAGAGCATGCTGACAAATACCTTGATGACACCAGAATGGGCAACCAATACACAATTCTCCATCGGCATATCTTTCACCGATAGCCACCATCGCCAAACGCGATCAGCTACAACTTGCAGCGATTCACCATTATAAGGCGCGGAGAGCACAATGTCGTCAGCCCACAGATCTATTTCTTGCTTTGGAATATCTTGCCAACACAATCCTTCCCAATCACCAAAATCTAGTTCTTTTAGTGCTTCAACAACTTGTGATTTGCCATCACCAATATGTTCAGCTAATCGTGCTGCTCGGCTTAATGGACTGTGAAAACATACATTCGACTCACCATCAAATTCAATCGACAAAGCATTTTTTAATGCTTGTGCTCCCTCTTCCCAACCATCGGCAAGTGGTACATCCATATCACCGTAACACAGACCTTTCTTAACCTCTGGCCTTGGATGTCGAATCAAATAAAGCTTCATGAATAAGATACCAACAGACATAAGACAACAAATATTTCACCTATCTGTTCACTCGCACCTAAGGTATCACCATTAAAGCCATCAATTTTTTTACGTAAATACAGGCGCATCAAAAAGACTAAAACGGCGGCAAAAATAAAGGTAAGAATCAAATCGAACAAATTAAACGCCAACACACCAACCAGCAAACATGGCGCCAATGCCACTAACCACTGACTAGGATTCAACTTAGCAATCATACTAGATGCTTTGCTTTGTCCCATGGTCACATAATCAAGCGTATTCATTAACACCAGAGGTATGAATCTAGCAACAATATGCACAACACACCAACCACTTAAGGTATAAACAAAACCTAGAAACGAGTCTGGAATCACCTGCAATAATTCACTCAACAATAACCATTTGAGTGTCAAAGAAAACCAAATAGACAAGGCAGCATAACTGCCAATGCGCGAATCTTTCATGATCGACAAGCGTTGCTCTTTATTCCAGCCGCCAACCAAACCATCGCAACTGTCCATCAAACCATCTTCATGAAATCCACCGGTTAATAACACAGCACTCAACAACATCACCAACGCTTGCAAAGAGGTCGACCAATCAAACCATAATGGCCAAGCGCTCAGTAGACCAACAACCAAACCGATCCATGGTAAAAAGCACACCGCGGGGATGTGCTTTATATCATCACTCCAATCCACTTTCAGAGGGATTCGAGTATAGGTGACAAGGCTACGTTTAAAGCCTTGCCAATAAGGGCCAATAATCATGCCTTTCATTTTATTTCTGCTTATCTAGTTATTTGTTTCTATTGACCAGTAGTCTATTCGAACGAAATCTATTTAGAATCACTCACGCCTGCACTTTCAAAGCTCGCCATCTTATTCAAAAACAGACACGCGCTGTTGATTAATGGATAAGCTAAAATAGCACCAGAACCTTCACCCAAACGCAGATCTAATGACAAAATAGGTTTCGCATTCAAATGATCGAGCAGCATCTTGTGGGCTTTTTCATTCGATTGATGAGCAAAAATAGCATATTCACGCACATTCGGAGCGACTTTTTGTGCAAACAGCAAAGCCACTGAACAGATAAAACCATCCACCACAAAGGCCGTTTGACGCTGAGCCGATTGCAACATCGCACCCGCCATGGCCAAAATCTCAAAACCACCGACTTGCTCTGCAAGAGTTTGTGCACTCCAGTCAGGTATCATTTGGCCTGTATCTTGTTCAGCACGTTTTAATGATTGCACAATAACCTGCGCTTTATGGGAAACCCCGGCAAGATCCAATCCAGTACCACGTCCAGTGCTGTCTGTCGCACTAACACCAATTAACGCCGTCATCATGCAAGAAGACACGCAAGTGTTACCGATGCCCATTTCACCAAACATCAACAAGTTTACGCCGTCATCAATGGCAAGGTTCGCTTCGTCAACACCCGCTTGAATCGCTTTTTCTAACTGCTGCGTTGTCATTGCGGCTTGTTGACTAAAGTCCTGAGATGAAAATGCTACTTTGCGCGCACCTAATAAAGGATGCGCAGCTAATTCTGCATTAACACCCACATCAACGATTCGCAACGGTACCTTATGTTGATCGCAGAAAACACTCACGGCGGCACCACCCATCAAGAAGTTCATCACCATTTGCGGTGTCACTTCTTGAGGAAACAAACTAATGCCCTGAGCGACAACACCATGATCAGCGGCAAAGATGATCATCTTAGGTTTTGACGTATCAGGCGTTAACGTTTGCTGAATCTTCCCAAGCTGAAAAGCAATGCTTTCCAACTCTCCTAGCGCGCCTAACGGCTTAGTTTTGTTATCAATTTTGTGTTGTAACTGTTCGGCAATAATTGCCGAAGGAGCCGGAATACTAAATTGCTTAAACAAGGCTTGATGCCCCTTAACCTTTGGCCTTAACAGCGCGCTGACGCACTACTTCGTAGAGACAAACACCTGTCGCTACAGACACATTCAAACTAGAAACCACACCAGCCATAGGCAGTTTCACTAGATAATCACATTGCTCACGAGTCAAACGACGCATGCCATCACCTTCCGCGCCCATAACAATGGCTGTCGGAATGGTTAAGTCTTGCTCATAAATGGTTTGTGTCGCTTCGCCAGCCGTGCCAAAGATCCAGACACCTTGGTCTTGCAACTTCTTCATGGTGCGAGCAAGGTTGGTCACCGCATAAACAGGAATACTTTCTGCAGCACCGCAAGCTACTTTACTTACCGTTGCATTCAATGGCGCAGAATTGTCTTTTGGCATGACAACCGCATGAGCACCAGCTGCGTCAGCACTACGCAAACAAGCGCCCAAATTATGAGGATCTGTCACGCCGTCTAGAATAATGATCAGCGGTGTTTCATCTAAACCCGCGATTAACGTATGCAAGTCGGCTTCATTACCTGCTTTGTTCATCGTGGTATAAGCGACAACACCTTGGTGAACCACACGATCTTTATTTGAGGTAAACAACTGATCGAGATCGCGGCGGGCAACAACGCTATGACGCACTTTATTGGCTTTACAAAGCTGCATTAAACGCTGAGTTTTCTTATCGTCACGGCCTTCTTGAAAACGTACTTCTTTAATACGTTCTGGCTGTTGGTTCAACGCATTTTCCACGGCATGTATGCCGTATATCCATTCTAAATCTGACATCTTTTACTCTATTAATTTGGGGGCATACGCCCCCCTTTTACTCATCTAGAAAGTTATTCATCTATAAAGCTCAGTTCACAGCTTCAGATCAGTCTTTTGCTTTTGGCTTAGCATTATTCTTTTTCGGCTTTTTTGGCTTCTTCGGCTTTTTCGCTACTGCAGAAGCTGGTTTACCGCTCGCTGCCGCGGCAGAAGACGATTTCTTCTGTCTAATGCGTTTGCCTTTTGAAACGGGTGGACGACGTTTTTTCTTTGCCTTGCCATCCGACTCTTTGCCATCTTTAGACTTATCGCCTTCCACTTTTGCAGCGGACTTCGGCTTAGGACGACCACCCAACTCAATAGGCGGCAACTGAGCCAATTGCATTTCAAGTTCGGTCATTTCATTACGTTCCACTTTTTTACGTGGTTGACGCGCAGCACTTTCATCCAAACTCAGATCAATCTTACGTTGCTCCAAGTTCACACTGGATACTCGAACTTTCAACGTATCGCCAAGGCGGAATACACGACCAGTTCGTTCACCAATAATCGCCTGATGCTCCATGTCGTGAACAAAGTAATCTTGTCCAAGCCCTGAAATATGCACCAAACCATCGACAAACAAACCTTGCAGTTCAACGAACAAACCAAACGAAGTCACTGCGGTAACGACACCTTCAAACGGTTCGCCCAAGTGCTGTTCAACATACTGGCATTTCAACCAAGCTTCTACATCACGAGTTGCTTCGTCAGCGCGACGTTCAGTCAAGGAACAAGAATCCCCTAAACCATCCATATCCGCATGAGTGTAACCGTAGATTTTACGTTCTTTTAGTTCTGGGCTGCCTGCCACACGATGCGCCTGACGCACAGTTGGACGGCCTTCACCACGAATTAAATAACGAATCGCGCGGTGAACCAACAAATCTGGGTAACGACGAATTGGCGACGTAAAGTGAGTATAAGCTTCGTAATTCAAACCAAAGTGGCCCAAGTTATCCGCTTGATACACTGCCTGAGACATAGAACGCAGCATCATTGTTTGAATACTGCGAACGTCTGCACGCTCTTTAATGCTTTCAGATAATGCCGCGTAATCTGCTGGTGTTGGCTTAGTGCCACCAGTTAGCTCTAAACCCAGCAAACCAAGGTAAGTACGCAAGGTTAACAAACGGTCGTCTTTTGGCCCTTCGTGAACACGGAACAAGGCTGGCAAATCTGCACTAATCAACAACTCTGCTGCCGCCACATTGGCGCACAACATACATTCTTCAATCAGCTTATGAGCGTCGTTACGTTCAACCGGAATAATGTGTTCAATCTTAGAATTTTCGTCAAACACCATGCGAGTTTCGATCGTATCGAATTCCATCGCACCACGTTCATCACGAGACCCCTTCAAGACATGATACAAACCTTTTAAGTCATCGATATGCGACACAATAGACGCATAACGTTCACGTAGCTCAATACCTTGCTCTTCTGGTTCATCGTCGATCATTTTCGCGACTTTGCTGTAGGTTAGACGAGCATGAGAACGGATAATGCCTTCATAAA
Source organism: Marinomonas sp. BSi20584 (assembly GCF_002792415.1). Taxonomy (NCBI): domain Bacteria; kingdom Pseudomonadati; phylum Pseudomonadota; class Gammaproteobacteria; order Oceanospirillales; family Oceanospirillaceae; genus Marinomonas; species Marinomonas sp. BSi20584. The sequence goes on along the minus strand of NZ_KZ454881.1, from coordinate 5,192 downwards.
ACTTGAAGCCGCGCATCTTGCCTTTCGTAGTCAAGGATACTTCGGCTACCATCGCCAAACGATCTACGTCTGGGTTGAGTGAACACAAACCATTCGACAAGACTTCCGGCAACATAGGTATAACGCGACCTGGGAAATAGACCGAGTTACCACGTACGATGGCTTCTTCATCTAATGCAGTGTCTTTCTTCACATAATGAGAAACGTCGGCAATGGCAACAAACAGCTTCCAACCACCCGGTGTTTTTTCACAATACACCGCGTCATCAAAGTCACGTGCATCTTCGCCATCGATAGTAACAAAAGGCGTATCACGTAAATCAACACGATGTTCTTTGTCTTCGTCAGCGACTTCTGTTTTGAAATTTTTGATTTGCTTTTCGACTGCTGCTGGCCACTCGTTAGGAATTTCATAACGGTGCATCGCCACTTCGATCTCAACGCCTGGCGCCATAAAGTCGCCAAGAACTTTTTTAACTAAACCTTGAGCTGGTTTGCCGCGCTCAGCGTAGGTAACGATTTCTGCTAATACATATTGACCATGTGTTGGTGTTAAACCAGATTCTGTGGTGATCAAGATATCTTGGGCAATACGTGGATTTTCTGGTGTAACGAAAGCAGTGCGGCTTTCTTCATAGTAGCGGCCAACCAATTGGCTGTGCTTTCGCTCTATGACTTCAACAACCACACCATCTAAGCGACCTTTAACACTACGTCCAGAAAGACGTACTTTTACTTTATCGCCATCCATCACGTTCTGCATTTGACGGGCAGATAGGAAAATATCGTCATCACTTTGACGCAACAAGAAACCATGACCTTCTTTATTGCCTTGAACGTAACCTTCAATTAGGTCACTTTCTAAAATCGGCGAGTATTCGTCATTTTGGTTGCTAGTCATTTGATTGTCTCGACACATAGCGATGAGACGACGACGGAGGGCTTCGATTTCGTCTTCGCCAGTCAGCGAAAACTCTTTGCATAAATCTAAATGACCCATGCTTTTATTTTGGGTGGCAAGAAACTCTAGAATGAATTCACGGCTTGGTACGGGGTTATCGTACTTAGACGCTTCTCGCTGCATGTGTGGATCGTTAATTTTTTTATTACTCAATGTATTTTTATCCTTGGTTTTTTCAATAAGACGCCCTTTTATAAAATAGAAATATGAACATCTCACTATTTAGAACATTTGCAGTACTCGCTATCACTTCTGATAAGCCATTTCTGACAAGTCACTTCTAATAAGCCACTTTTGCCGAGTCACTGTCGCGCTCAATTAATCGTCATTATAGAGCATATTCACCAAATACTCTCGAAGTTAGCGTAGCTCTTAGCATTATCTGCACACTCTCTTCGAGTTAATTTGGTAATTACACAACAAATAGCCCTTATGACTCGATATTTGTCTGTCTTTTACAAGCATTTGTAATGCCATTTTAGCCTAAGCGAAATATTTTCATTACTTAATTGTCTAAATTTCAAGCAAAAACGATGAACCCATCGAATTATCTGATCATTCCGCCAAGCATTTTTATTGCCTATGACGCACCAAATTCATTTCAGCCATCACTTTGGTGGAAATTTCTTCCACAGACAGTTTTGTCGAATTCAAAAAAGGAATGCGTTCTTGGCGATATAAAGACTCCACTTCGTCTACTTCATAGCGACATTGACGAGCCGAGGCATACTTACTTGCCGCCATTCGACCAGTACGAATCTCATGTAAGCGCTGAGCTTCTATGGTTAAACCAAACAGCTTCTTCTTATGATCCTTTAACACCTTAGGCAAACCGGGCGTGGAAAAATCATCTTCAGTGATCGGATAGTTTGCTGCCTTGATACCGTACTGCATCGCCAAATACAAACTGGTTGGCGTTTTGCCAGAGCGAGACACTCCCAGCAAGATAATATCTGCCTCGGCAAAATTCTTCACTGAAGCCCCGTCATCATTCGCCAAAGCATAGTTAATAGCGTCTATTCGACCATCGTAAACGCCCTCTTTCATACCATGAGCTTTTTGTGCTGTCGGCTGAGCCTTGACACCTAAGGCTTGCTCAATCGGCGACAACAAATCACCAAACAAATTGTAACAATGGCAATTACAAGAATCGATAATCTCGCGGATTGCCACATCGGAAATAGTATAAAATACCAGCAAAGCAACACCTTGCTGCACTTCCAAATTGATCTGTTGCTTCAAGCCTTCTGCCTGATCTTTGGTGCCCAAGAAAGGCACACTTTTGGTCTCTACCGCCACATCAAAAAACGACAACATTGCTGACCCAAATACCTCAGCCGTGATCGCTGTCCCGTCTGATACAAAATACACTTTCATGCGTTTTTTCCCATTTTTGTTGTTATCTAACGACATTCGTTTTTTCGATTGAAATAAAACTACATCGAATAATCGATTTTATTCAAAGCAACTACCCTACATACAATGAACTCAGACCAAGCGCTTTGACAAGAGCACACAGCAATTTGATGAGCGTCTGAAGTCCACTTGGCAAACCAGCCATCTTTTGGCCAACCAGCCAAATTCTTTTAATAAGAAAAAAATAATTGGAGTCTCTTGTGAGCAAATTTATTAAGTGGTTTAAAGATCTTCATATGGAAGATGTCGGTGAAGTTGGCGGGAAAAACGCCTCTTTAGGTGAAATGATTTCCAACCTGACAGACCTTGGTATTCAAGTACCTAACGGTTTCGCAACTACTTCCTATGCTTATCAAAGCTTCATCACAGAAAGCGGCCTTGACGAAAAAATCCATCAAGCACTAGACGCATTGGATGTGGACGATGTTCACGCCCTTGCTGAAACTGGCGTAAAGATTCGCCAATGGATTGAAGACGCCACTTTCTCAGCAGAATTTGACCAAGAAATCGAAGCAGCTTTCGCAACACTTTGTGACGACAACGCAGACGATACATCATTTGCAGTGCGCTCTTCTGCTACAGCAGAAGATTTGCCAGATGCGTCTTTTGCAGGCCAACAAGAAACTTTCCTAAACGTGAAAGGCTTGGCAGACATCAAAGCCTCTATCAAACGCGTTTTTGCTTCCCTATTTAACGACCGTGCGATTTCTTACCGCGTTCACCAAGGCTTTGAACACCAAGGCGTGTCTTTGTCCGCAGGTATTCAAAAAATGGTACGCAGTGACATCGGCGCTTCTGGCGTGCTGTTCACTCTAGACACGGAATCTGGCTTTGACGAAGTGGTTTTCATAACTGCCGCTTATGGTCTTGGTGAAATGGTTGTACAAGGCACCGTCAACCCTGATGAATACTACGTACACAAACCAACACTGGCTGCAAACCGCCCTTCTGTTGTGCGTAAGAGCCTAGGCAGCAAAGCACAAAAAATGGAATACGCCGAAGCGGGCAGCGAAGAATTCGTTAAAATCGTTCCAGTCGCTTTGGATGACCAAAACCGTTTTGCACTGACTAACGACGAGATTCAAGATCTTGCTCGCCAAGCCTGCATCATTGAAAAACACTACAAACGTCCTATGGACATTGAGTGGGCGAAAGACGGCATCGACGGCAAAATCTATATTGTTCAAGCGCGTCCAGAAACCGTTCGTAGCCAAGCCAATGCCCAAAGCATGGAACGTTACAATCTAAAGAAAACCTCTCAGGTCATGATCACCGGCCGCGCCATTGGTCACAAAATCGGCACAGGCGCAGTGAAAGTATTGTCCTCTATTACCGAAATGGATCGCATCCAACCGGGCGACGTTCTGGTTACCGACATTACCGATCCAGATTGGGAACCTATCATGAAGCGCGCTTCTGCTATTGTGACCAACCGTGGTGGCCGTACTTGTCACGCAGCGATCATCGCACGTGAACTAGGTATTCCAGCAGTCGTTGGTTGTGGCGACGCAACAGATGTATTGAAAGATGGCCAAATCGTCACAGTCTCTTGCTCGCAAGGCGACATGGGCTTTGTTTACCAAGGCGAACTGCCATTCGACATCATCACCTCTGAAGTAGGCAACATGCCTGAATTGCCAGTAAAAATCATGATGAACGTGGGTAACCCAAACCGCGCCTTCGACTTTGCCATGCTACCAAACGCAGGTATTGGCTTGGCGCGATTAGAATTCATCATCAACCGCATGATCGGCATTCACCCGAAAGCCTTGCTGAACTACGCAGAAATGACACCAGCACTGCAAGAAGAGATCAACCACCGCATCGCCGGCTACAATGGCCCAGTGGAATTCTACGTCGACAAACTGGTCGAAGGCGTCGCAACACTGGCTTGTTCTTTCTCTAAAAAACCAGTCATCGTGCGCTTGTCCGACTTTAAATCAAACGAATACCACAACCTTGTTGGTGGTCCGTTGTTTGAACCAGACGAAGAAAACCCAATGCTTGGCTTCCGTGGCGCCGCGCGTTACATCGACGCCTCGTTCCGCGATTGCTTCGCTCTAGAATGTGAAGCCATCCGCCGCGTTCGTAACGAAATGGGCTTAACCAACGTACAAATTATGATCCCATTTGTTCGTACCTTGGAAGAAGCGCAACAAGTTACCGAACTGCTTGCGGAACAAGGCTTAGCTCGCGGTGAAAACGGCCTAAAAGTCATCATGATGTGCGAACTTCCGTCTAACGCCCTACTGGCAGACGAGTTCCTACAATACTTCGACGGCTTCTCAATCGGTTCAAACGATTTAACCCAACTAACACTTGGACTTGACCGCGACTCAGGATTAATCGCAGACAAATTCGACGAACGCAATCCAGCAGTCAAAAAACTGCTAAAAATGGCGATCACCGCCTGTCGCGAACAAGGTAAATACGTTGGTATCTGTGGCCAAGGCCCATCTGACCACGCCGACTTCGCCGACTGGCTTGTAGCGCAAGGTATCGAAAGCATGTCTCTTAACCCAGACACTGTCATCGAAACTTGGTTACACCTTGATGAAGTATTGAAAAATACCGAATTGAACAACAAAGCCATTTAAAGAAATCTTCCCGTTACATCGCAGTAATACCAGACATGGCGTAACGGGAAAACAGTCTGCGTTTGGTGTTGTGTTTCTTAATGCAGCGCCAGATCAGAATGCTGTGTAAAAGCAGCACGTGACCTTATCGAAGTCACTCCCTAGTTTTATAGCCCCGCCCTGCGGGGCTTTTTTTTGTTTTCTTTGATTCCATTCAAACGCTTTGTATTCCCAACCTT